>CAYLPL010000018.1:0-13748 GCA_964385545.1 uncultured Clostridia bacterium
GTCGTGGTGATTCTCTTCGCGGTGTTTCTTTGGCGTGGGCTCACGATCGCAGCACTGGCGCGGGATGCCTTCGGTAGCCTGCTTGCCACGGGAATCACCGTGATGATAGTGTTGCAGGCTTTCATAAACATCGGTGCTGTGACCTCCGTCTTACCGGTGACGGGAATACCGCTGCCGTTGATAAGTTACGGGGGATCTTCTTTGATGGTAACCATGATGAGTGCTGGAATCCTGCTAAATATATCGAAACATTCTGGCACCCGAGAGGTTTGATTCACTTTGCGCGAAGATAGGCTGATACATACGCACGACTTGAACCATTCGCGACTGGTCGTGACCGGAGGCGGTACCGGAGGACACGTTTATCCGGCATTGGCCCTGGCGACGGAGTACCGCCGGCGCCATACCCATGCCGCCATCCTCTACGTCGGTTCCCGACGCGGTCTCGAAACTCGAGTGGTACCGAGAACTGGTCTCGAGTTCGTGGGACTATCGGTCGGGGGCGTGGTGGGCAAGACGGCACCGGTCAAGGTTTATGGCGCGCTGAGTACCGCCTACTCCGTTCTTCGCTCGGTGGGAATCCTTCGTCACTTCCGGCCCGACGTGGTCCTGGGCACGGGAGGATACGTGTCAGTGCCCGTCGTGATGGCGGCGCAGCTTATGGGAATCCCGACCCTCCTGCAAGAGCAAAACGTTATCCCTGGCATGGCAAATCGTCTCCTGGCTCACAGGGCAAACCATCTGTTTCTCCCCTCGAAAAAGGCCTTAAAGGCCCTTCCCGCCGGGGTTCAGGCCAAAGCGATAGTGGCCGGTAATCCGGTGCGCAAGGAATTCTCCCTGGTCGAGCGAGCCCTGGCACGAAGGGAATACGGCATCGACGATTCGGAGACGCTTTTGGTAATAATGAGCGGAAGTGGTGGTGCGGCAACCATAAACCGCGTTGCGGCGGAATGGATGTCCCGGCTCGAGGAACCGCCTCCCGGTCTGCGTGTACTTTTCGGTACCGGGAAACGCTACTACCGAACTGTGGTAGAAGAGATCGGGCACATTCCCAAATGGACGGCGGTGGTAGAGTATATCGACGATGCGCCCGGAGCTTTGGCGGCAGCCGACCTCCTCCTTTGCCGCGCCGGCGCCATGACCCTCGCCGAGGCTACCGTGATGGGTGTCCCCATGATAATCGTGCCTTCACCGAATGTTGCGCACCAACACCAGCTGGCCAACGCGAAAGCCCTGGAGGAGGCCGGCGCCGCGATTGCGTTGGAAGACGAGGATTTCGATGCAGATATCCTGGACCAATCTGTGCGTCAATTGCTCGCCGATTCTTCGCGGCTAGGGCAGATGGCACGGGCGAGTCGTGAACACGGTGATCCGCAAGCACTGGATCGCATGGTCAACACTATCGAGGAGATAGTCGCGAAGGGCGAAGGTGAAACGCGATGAGCTCCGAAGCCCTCGTCCGCGATCTCGAGAGGGTGGTGGACGGACCAATCCTACGCGAAGAGCCCCTCGCTCCGCACACGACTTTTCGCGTGGGGGGACCGGCGGAAGTCTTCGTTCGCCCGAAGGACGCCATCGAGGCGGAAAGGATCGTGAGCTGGGCGACGTGCCGCGATATACCTCTGCATTGTCTGGGTAAGGGCAGTAATCTCCTGGTGGACGATCGAGGCGTGCGCGGAGTGGTCGTGGCCACCGCCCCCGGCCTGGAGGGGATTCGACTCGGTGAGAATCGGGGTGGTACGACCTCGGTGCGGGTGGGAGCTGGCACGTCGCTGGCACGTCTGGAAGGCTTTTGTGTCCGCCAGGGCTTGAGCGGCCTTGAACCTCTGGTGGGGATACCCGGAAGCGTCGGCGGTGCCGTGGCGATGAATGCCGGGGTGGATAGCCACTGCGCCGCGAGCCTGGTCCGCAGCGTCCTGGCCTTCGATCCCGTAGTAGGCACCGTCCGCGAGCTGGAGAACAAAGAGTGCGGATTCTCCTACCGAAAATCGATCTTCTTGGATGTGGACGGGCCCATAATCCTTTCGGCCGAGATGGAGTTTGCCACAGAAGACCGCCGCGCCATATCCCGGGAGATGCGAACCCGGCTACAATACCGACGCCAGAGGCATCCCTGGAGGGAACGCAGCGCCGGTAGTATCTTTCGGAATCCGGCCTCGATGCCGGCCGGGAAATTGATAGAGGCCGCGGGGCTCAAGGGATGTCGCATCGGCGGGGCCATGGTATCTACAGTGCACGCCAATTTCATAGTGAATTTGGGAGGGGCGACCTACTCCGATATACGGTGTTTGATAGACGAGATTCGGAATGTGGTGTTGGCTCGCTTCGGGACGGAACTGGCTTTAGAACTGAGGATCTGGGGTTCGGATGATGGGGCGAATTGGCCGAGCGCAAGCTCTCGGTGACTCGCGTCCACCTGATCAACTGAAGCGGACGGGGGGCTGTCGATGCGGCGAGGAGGATGTCTCATCCCGATTGTCTTTCTCTGCCTCGTGGCGGGAGTCTGGTTCTTTCTAAGCAGCCCCTCTTTTCGATTGGATAGCGTGATCGTCGAAGGAGTGGTGAACGTCGAATCGGAAAGAATCGAGGAATTGCTCGATCTCGAAGGCGGCACACACCTATATTCCATCAGTCTGGCGCGGCTGGAGGAACGCATTTGCGTCGATCCCCGCGTAGAATCCGCCTCGGTCCGTAGGGTGATTCCGGGAACCTTGGAGATAATTGTGAAGGAGAGAAAACCGGTGGCGGTAGTGCTTCGCAGCGGCATCTTCGCAGAGATAGATGCCACAGGTCGCGTAATCGAAGTGCACGACACCTGGCCGGGATTGGCGTTGCCCCTAATCACCGGGGTGGAGATCGAAAAGCTGCAACTCGGCGAGCGGGCCCTCGACATCGATTCCTTGGAGCTGGAGGTTGCGTCACGTCTCGAGGGCATGCGTGGAATAATCGAAGAGATACGATCCGAGGATTTCGGCATAGTCCTGATAAACTCCGGAGGAGGAGAGATTTGGTTGTCCGATATATACCCGGATACCCTGAAGGCTCTTGAGGTGTTGACCTCCGAAGATACCCCCCTTCCCGATTCAGGATGCGTCCACGATTATCGATTGCCCGAACGCCCGGTCCGCAAATGCGACCGACCAAAGGATTGAGCTTTACGAGGATTTTGGCGATGCGAGAAGAACAGAACCTGAAAGGGAGGTCTGGGACAATTGCTCGAACTTGAAATAGATAATCCCGATTTGGCCGTTATCAAAGTTCTCGGGGTGGGGGGCGGTGGAAACAACGCCGTCAACCGCATGATCGAGGCGAAGGTGCGGGGCGTGGAGTTCATAGCCGTGAACACCGACGCCCAGGCTCGGGCCACCAACAAGGCCGACCACAAATTGCAAATCGGCAAGGACATCACCAAGGGTCTCGGTGCCGGCGCTGACCCGGCAATAGGACGCAAGGCCGCCGAAGAGAGCGGCGACGAGATCGAAGATCTGCTCGACGGAGCCGACATGGTTTTCGTGACCGCGGGTATGGGAGGCGGTACCGGAACGGGAGCATCACCGGTGATAGCGGAGATATCCCGATCCCTCGGGGCGCTCACGGTTGGAGTGGTTACCAAGCCCTTCGCCTTTGAGGGGGAACGCAGACGAACCCAGGCGGAGGAGGGCGTGGACATCCTCCGGGAGGCCATCGATACCCTGATCACCATTCCCAACGATCGTCTTCTGAAGATCGTGGAGAAGAAGACCTCCATCGTCCAGGCCTTCAGTATAGCGGATGACGTGCTACGCCAGGGCGTGCAGGGGATATCGGATCTGATAGCCGTTCCCGGCCTGATCAACCTTGATTTTGCCGACGTCCGCACCATCATGATGGGTACGGGCACGGCACTTATGGGTATCGGCAACGCCTCCGGCGAGAATCGTGCCGCGGAGGCGGCCCGCGCCGCCATTTCGAGTCCCCTACTAGAGACCTCCATCGAGGGAGCGAAGGGTGTGCTTCTCAACATTACCGGCGACAGTTCCATGGGCCTGCTTGAGGTGAACGAGGCGGCGGAACTCATACGTGACGTCGCCGAAGGTGATGCACACATAATCTTCGGCGCTGCCATCGACGAACGACTCGAGGACGAAATGCGGGTTACCGTAATCGCCACCGGCTTCGGGCCTCGAAGGAGGAGTGAGGGTGAGGAGGAAAACCTCGACGAGCTGACCCTCAAGCCCTTCAACGCGGAGGAAGATGACCTGGAGATACCCACATTTCTCCGGCGCCATTCCAAAAACGAGGATTGACGTCGGATGGGCCAATCTTCGATCTCCGCAACCTTCTCTGACGGCGCGGCTTCGGCTCGAAGGAGCAGGCATCGGCCGTACCGGGGTTGCGCATGAGGCCGCACTGGATCAGATTGCAGACGGAAGATGTGGCGGTTTGGCGCATCGAGGGATGGGAAGATCTCGGCTTCCTGGCCCAGTTCGTGACGAGACGCGGAGGCTTCAGCGAGGGGCACTTCGCTTCTTTGAATCTCGCCACCGGCCTGGGGGATAATCCCCGTTGGGTTAGACTCAATAGAGATCGAGTTACGCAACGGCTCCTCCCGGCCGGCACGCAAAACGTCCAGGTTCTTCGCCAGATTCACGGGACCGAACACCAGCTGGTGCCAAGGACCGCACTGGGTGAGAAGGAGTTGGGATGGTGGCTAGGTCCCGAGGGAGACGCGTTGATCGGTAGTCACCCATCGATCACCTTGGCTACCTTTCACGCCGACTGCCTGCCGGTGTACCTAATCCACCCGTGCACGGGTTACCGGGCCCTGGTTCACGCGGGATGGGGCGGCCTCGTGGCCGGCGTCATACAACGATCGGTGGCGAAGCTGCTCGAGCGCGCCGATACCGAACCGCACCATCTCCACGCCGCCCTGGGCCCGTGCATCGAAAGGGAGGCCTACGAGATCGGCACCGATGTCGTGCGAGGGCTGGCCGCAGCCCCGTTCAATTGGCGAGATGCGGTGTATCCCGGAAGACGTGGCCGGTTCCGATTGGATCTGAAGCGAGCGGCCGCAGGGATTCTTTGCGATCTGGGCCTGCCTCGCGATCATCTCGTCACGGACGCGCCGGGCACATTCGGGAACGCGGGGGATTTCTACTCTCATCGTCGCGACGGCACCACGGGGAGATGCGTGGCCCTCTTGGGTGCACTGGTGGAAAACGCGGAGGAGTGTGCGGTGCCGTGGGCGAAGCCGGTTGAGGGGAGTTGGTAAGACCCTGGAGATTTGATGCTCTGTAGCTTCCGTGGAGGTGTTCGGATTTGACTGCCAAGTCACCCGAGGAATCTATCGCAAGGCGCCACAATCATCTGATCGAAAGGGTTGAGTCTGCCTGTCGCAGGGTAGGCAGAGATCCCGGTGAAGTCGGCCTGGTAACGGTGACCAAGGGCAGAAGCGCGCCCGAGGTGGCGAGTGCGGTGCGCGCCGGTTTGAAAGTATTCGGAGAGAATCGGGCACAGGAGTTTCGCGAGAAGTATTCTTTGTTGCAGGACCTGGATCTGGGGATCGAGTGGCACTTCATCGGACACCTGCAACCCAACAAGGTGAGATTGGTCGCGGGCATGGTCCACCTCATTCACTCGGTGGATACAGAAGAAGTGACCGACGCCCTAAACGATCGTTCGCGGGAGATGGAAATAATGACTCCGATCCTCTTGCAGGTCAACGTCAGCGGCGAGGAGACCAAGGCCGGAGTTGCGCCCGAGATGGCCGAATCCCTTCTACGTCACGTGGACCGGTCCTCTCATTTGCTGCCAAAGGGATTCATGACCATTGCACCTCAAACTCAAAATCCCGAAGACGCCCGTCCCGCCTTCGCCGGCCTTCGCCGTTTGCGGGATGACCTCGCGAAGTCCACCGGCATCTCATTGCCCGAATTATCCATGGGTATGACCGACGATTTTGAAGTTGCGATAGAAGAGGGAGCCACATTGATCAGGATCGGGCGAGCCCTATTCGAGGGAAGATCTGCTGAGAGGATGGTGGAGTAGATGGCCGGACTCTGGGAACGCATATCGGGAGTTTTGGGCTGGATACCGCCGGAAGAGGAGTACATCGACGAGGATGAAGAGCATTTTGGTATCGGGGAACCGGAAGATTCCTGGGAGGAGTACGAGCACCGAGAATTCGTCGATCCAGAAGAGGAAATCCACGAAAACCGGCGGGAACGCACCCGCCCATCGGCACGCGTGGTATCGTTGCCGGGGAGTACGCCGAAATCCGTGCGGGTGGCCGTCACGAAACCTCGCGGATACGAGGAAGTGCAGGCCATCGCCGATCAACTGAAACGCAAGGTGGCGGTGGTCGTCAACGTGGAGCAGTTGGATAGGGGAGTCGCCCGGCGCGTGGTGGATTTCTTAAGCGGTACGGTTTATTCTCTCGATGGAGAGATGCAGCAGGTCAGTTCCGAAGTGGTTCTCTTCGTACCACGGGGAATGGACATCCAGGTCATGGAAGAGGCCGGAATGGTGGACGAAGAGCCTCGAGATTACCTTTGAAGGGGCGTCGAATCCCGGACGAACTATCGATGAGTCCCAACGAGTTGGATGAGGAGCGACCTTATACATGTTGTTACGAGCCATAGTCGGCAGTTTGGACACCATGATCAACATCCTGATTTGGCTTGTCCTGCTGCGGGTAATCATGTCGTGGTTTCGCCCCGACCCCACGAGCGGTGGGGGCGAGACATATTACCGCATACTTTCGGTACTGCATCAGCTTACGGAGCCGCTTTTGGCCCCGATACGGTCGCTAATGCCCGGCGGCGGCGCCGGAATGGGGCTGGATATATCACCCCTAATACTGTTTTTGATACTGCGTATGCTTCGCCAGCTGATTCACAGCATAGTCTAAGTCTCTCGGAGGAGGTGTGGCGTGGCCGAAATCACGCCGGTCGATATACAAAACAAGCAATTCCGCAAGTCATTCCTCGGGTATCATCGGAGCGAGGTGGACCAATTCCTCGACGAGATCACCAGGACCCTCGATGCGCTCCTGCGGGAAAATGAGGCCCTAAAGGAGAGGGTGGGTGACCTCGGCCAAGAGGTAGAACAGTATCGTAACATCGAAGACACCCTGCAACACACTCTAATGATAGCGCAGGAGACTGCCGACGAGCTCCGCTCCAACGCCAAAAAAGAGTCGCAGCTTATGCTCTCACAGGCCCGGACGGATGCGGATCATCTGCGGGAACGCGCCGAAGAAGAGCTGCGAGAAACTCGCAGGAGGGCGGAAGGAATCCGGGCCCAGATTATAGAGTACCTCGGACGGGCGGTGGCCAACACCTCTGCCCAAATGGAGATTCTTCGCTCCGCCCAATCGGAAATGGAGGCATCGCCGGTGCACATCGAAGAAGCAAAAGAGGTATCCGGAAGAGACACCGGGGAGGACGATCGTCGCGAAAGGGAGTGGAACCATGGCGAATGATCCACTGACCGTCGGAATCGTGGGGGGCATGGGTCCCGAAGCCACCGCCGATCTTTTCATGAAGATTATCCGGGCGACGCCCGCGACGTGCGACCAGGATCACCTGCCCGTGGTCATCGTCAGCGATCCGTCCGTGCCCGACAGAACCCAGGCCGTCCTAGGTGACGGGGAAGACCCGTTGTCGACCAGGGTGCGCTCCGCCAGGGCGTGCGTGGCCGCCGGGGCTGACTTGTTGGGCATGCCGTGCAATACGGCTCAGTGTTTTTACTTGGGACTCGCCGAATCCGTCGACGTACCCGTGCTGCACATGATGGAAGAAGTGGCCCGGTTTTTCGAAACGCGACATCCCGAGATTCGCCGGGTGGGCCTGCTCGCCACCACCGGAACGGTAAAGATCGGGCTTTACCAGGAGGCGCTGAGTGAAAACGGGATAGAAGTGCTCGTCCCGAACGAGCGGGACCAGGAATCGGTCATGGAGGGAATTTACGGCGAAAAGGGCGTCAAGTGCGGGTATTACGATGAACCCAGGAATCTGTTTGTATCCGTGGCGCGTCGTTTGGTAGACCGTGGCGCCGATGCCATCATATCCGGGTGTACCGAAATCCCGCTGGCGTTGAGCCAAGATGACCTGGAAGATACCGTGGTGGTCGATCCTACCGAAGTTTTGGCCCGCGCCGCGGTGGCGCGCGCCGGGAAGGACAGCTGACATGCGGATCTCGCATCCTCCCCGGGCACTGGTAAACGCCAGGTTGTTTTTGGGTCGCGATGCGATCCCTGCCGCGGTCGGATTTAGGGATGGCCGCATCCTCGCGCTGGGATCGGAGACCAAAGTCCGTGAAGCCCTGGGACCGCGAGCCCAGGTGTTCGACGCCGGGGGAGGCGTCGTGTGTCCGGGATTCATCGATTCCCACCTGCATCTGGGTTCCCTGGGAGAGAACCTCACCGCCGTGGACTTGGCCCAATGTTCCAGTATCGCTAGACTGAAGATTCAAGTAGCCGAACGCGCCCGCACACTTTCCGAAGGCGTCTGGATCACCGGCCGCGGCTGGGACCAGGACCGCATGGAGGAGAGGCGATACCCCACGGCCGCGGACCTCGACGAAGCGGCACCCGGCATCCCCGTGTTCTTGAGGCGCGCGTGTGGTCACGCGGCCGTGGCCAGCAGTCCCGCCCTACGGGCAGCTGGGATAGGAAACTACGAGGAAGATCCCCCGGGAGGTCGCTTCGAACGGTATGACGACGGAAGGATAACGGGCGTGCTCCACGAGACGGCGCTGGCGAGGGTATTGTCCGCCATACCGAAGCCCGATCGGGCGACCCGTCGCGACCATCTTCGCAGGGCTATCGAGAAATGTCACAGCGTCGGCATCACCTCGGTGCAAAGCAACGAATCCGGTCAGGATCTCGACGATCTTTACGAGATGTTCGAGCAGATGTTTGCCGAGCCCCGACGCCGCCTGCGAACGTATCTCGATCTGGGACCAGAGCATCTGACCTCGATCGAACAGCGAGGACTCACAACCGGCGACGGAAACGAATTCCTGCGCCTCGGCGCTTTGAAACTGTTCGCCGACGGCTCCCTGGGGGCCCGCACCGCCCTCTTGTCGCGGGACTACGCGGACGATCCGGGTAATCGAGGGACCGAAGTGATACCCGAGGAGCAGATGCGCGAGTACGTCAACCGGGCGCGGGGGTTGGGCATGCAGGTGGCGGTCCACGCCATCGGCGACGCGGCACTGGACAATACCCTAAGATTGTTGGACGGGTCCGGAGAAGCAGGCAAGGCGGATCGCATAATACACTGTCAGATCAGCAGACCGGAACAATTCGGTGCCATGGCCCGAGCGGGGGTAATTGCGTGTATCCAGCCGCGATTTGTGGCCACGGACATGGCGTGGGCCGAGGCGAGGGTCGGTCGCGAGATCCTTTCCACCAGTTATGCCTGGCGTTCCATGCTGGACGCCGGCGTGGATTTGGCCGGAGGTTCCGACGCCCCGGTGGAGCCCCCCGATCCCCTGTTGGGGATACATGCCGCGGTGAATCGGGTGGATGATGCCGGCGAGCCTGCGGAAGGTTGGTTCGCCGCGGAGAAGCTCGCTCCGCGGGAGGCCCTGCACTTATTCGGTCCGGGGGCGGCGAAATCGGAAGGCGCGGAGGAATGGAAGGGTGCGCTGGAGCCCGGATTTGTCGCGGACTTCGTTCTCCTGGACTCCGATCCCCTCGAGGTAAATCCGTCGAGAATCGCCCAAATCGAGGTCTTGGAAACCTGGGTGGGTGGCGTTCGGGTCTACGGTGACAGTTCCATATCCGGCGACTGACGCGAAGCCCCGTCATAGTACCAGAACGTACATGAGGGACGCGGTCTTCGGGACCGTCGTCCCTCCCGTGCGTTCGGCCGTCGGCTTCGTTCCGGATCCATCCGGTTCAAAGACCCAGGATGAACCGCGCCACCATGAAATAGACTATCAAGCCGGTGCCGTCTACCAGCGTGGTGATCACCGGGGCGGATGCCGCCGCCGGGTCGAAACCGAGGCGCCGGGCGATCAACGGGAGCATACCGCCGAGGATGGAAGCCATGATTACGATTATGAAGAGAGCTGCGGCCACGGTATAGCCCAGTAGAGGTGAACCGCCCAGCAGGGACGCCTGAACGAGGGCCGCGGCCCCCATTATGATGCCGAGCAATAACCCGGAGCGAATCTCTCTCCAGATGACCCGACCCACCTGCTCGATCTGCACCTCGTCTAGGGCCATCGCCCGTATGACCGTACTGGCGGCCTGGGCGCCCGCATTACCGCCGGTACCGATGAGAAGGGGTATAAAGAATGACAAAGCGACTACCGCCTCGATGTACCCCTGGAAGTGATCGAGGATGTTGCCGGTTATGGTCTGTGCCAAAAACAGGATCAGGAGCCACCAGATCCTGCGGCGAACTACGGAGAGGACGCTGGCGGCCAGATACGGCTCGTCAGAGGGCTCCACACCGCCCATTCGGGCCATGTCCTCACTGACTTCCTGTTCGATTACGTCGATTATGTCGTCGAAGGTGATGACGCCAAGCAGGCGATTATCGCCGTCGATCACCGGGAGGGCTACGAAGTCGTAACGGGTCATGATGCTCGCGACTTCTTCTTGGTCCATCATCGGCGTGACGGTCACGACTTCCGTCCTCGCGATCTCAGCTATGGGCCGTTCCGGATTGGCCAGGACCAATTCCCTGAGGGAGGTGACGCCCACGAGACTGCCGTCCTCGTCGGTTATGTATATATAGTAGGCCGCCTCTACCTCGCGGGCGAGCCGCCGGTAGAAGTTAAGTACTTGCCCGCAGGATTGATCGGCGCGAAAGGACAGATAGTCGGTGGTCATGATACCGCCGGCGGAGGTCTCCGGGTATTGCATAAGGCGCCGAATGGTCTTCTGATCCGGCAGGGCGCTCAGCAGTTGCCAGACGGTATCCGCCTCGAGTATCGTCAGAAAGTCCGCCAATTCGTCCGGAGAGACGAATTGTATCACGCTGCGAAGGCGCGTGTCCGTCATGTGTTCCGAGAGCCGGAGCTGGTCCGAGGGGCCGAGTTGCTCGAGAACCTGGGCCACCTGTCTATCGTTCATCATCGCGAGGAGGGTAATGAGGAGCTGAACTTCATCCTCGTCGACATCCTCGATCGTTTGGGCTATGTCAACCGCGTGGAGGTCCGCCATCCTCCTGCGCAATTCCCTCGGGGATCCCGTTTTGAGAAGTTCCCGCAGCTCATTCATGTGTGCTCCTTCTTCCGGTGGACCCGACAAGTACTCTCCGCCAGGAGAGTCTTTGCGTGGTTTCGTGACCGAATAACACTATACACCAAAGGCGGTACGAGTGGAAAGAAAGCGAAAGCCACTCGATATTGGGCAATAATACCGTCCATCGACGCGTCATCCCCGCATAGATCGCCTCAAGGGGCTCCTTGCGATATCCGACGGACCGGCGGTATCTTCGGGGGCTGACCTGGTCACGTCCCCCAATGGTATTCGAGATAACGGTGCGGTGTTTCCGATGGGTTCGCTGTGCTAGAATCTGATGGGAAGGAAGAGAGCATGCTCAAATGGGTTGCCCTGTCGCTGTTCGCCGATCGCGTCAGCAAGGAACTAGTTCACGTCTTCATGGAACCGGGCCAATCGATCGATATCCCGGGTGGGATCCTGCGCCTGACCTACGTAACCAATACCGGAGCGGCTTTCGGACTCTTGTCAGATCATACGGGAGCCCTGACGCTTCTGAGCACCCTCATGGTCGCTTTGATAGCGTGGTGGTACCTCAGGGTAGTGCCCCGCAAGACGCGGCGCCTCGCGGGTATTGCCGCGGGTTTGTTGGTCGGTGGCGCGCTGGGTAACTTGATCGATCGCATACTTCGCGGCCACGTGGTAGACTTCTTTGACCTGGGGTTTTGGCCCGTGTTTAACGTAGCAGATATCGCCGTAGTCGCCGGTTGTGCCGTTCTCTTTCTTTTGGTCTACAGGTATCCGGACGCGATGACTGGAGGGACAGCCGAATGAGACCGATAGAAGCCTCCTCGGAAGCGGGTGCCGGTACCCGCGTATTCGCGGGTACTGTCTCGGATGAGGATGATGATGCGCGTCTCGACATCTTCCTGGCGAGGAATACCACGGAGGCCTATTCGCGCACCTACCTCCAAAACCTAATACGCGAGGGTAACGTTTCGGTGGACGATTCGGTGATCCGCATTCCGGCGAGTCGGGTGACGAAGGGGCAGAGGGTCCGCATGACCGTGCCTCCGCCAAAAGAGGGGATGCTCGAACCGGAGGATATCCCCCTGGACGTGGTTTACGAAGACGATGATATCATCGTGATCAACAAGTCGAGGGATCTTGTCGTCCACCCGGCACCCGGGCACTATTCCGGAACCCTCGTACACGCTCTGCTACATCACAGTAACGATCTTTCCACCATAATAGACCATACGCGCCCCGGCATAGTCCACCGCCTCGATAAGGATACCACCGGCGTCATGGTGGTCGCGAAAAATGACACCGCCCATCTAAGTCTCTCCTATCAACTGCAAAAGAGGCACATGAAACGCGAGTACCTGGCGTTGGTGCACGGTGTCCCCGAGGTAGAAACCGGTACCGTCAAGACTCGAATCGGTCGCGACCCCGAAACCCGTTTCAAGATGAGGGTCGTCAACTCCGGGGGCAAGTTTGCCGTAACTCATTTCCGCGTAGATGAGATCCTGGGGAACTCGCATGCCCTGCTTCGCTGCAACCTGGAAACGGGGCGAACGCATCAAATACGCGTACACCTGACCTTCATCGGGCACCCCGTGGTGGGTGATCCCATGTATGCGCCCAGCTGGCCCGATTACGGGCTGAGCGGGCAGGCCTTACACGCGGCTCGCCTAACCCTGGAGCACCCGACCACCGGAGAAGAAATGGAATTCGAGGCTCCCATACCCGACGATATGGATGAAGTCATACAGCGGCTGCGTGGCGAAAGATAGCACCGCGGGATGGTAGCTTCGACTGCCTCTTTCTCGGATCGATTTGACAGGGGTTCGAGGCTTTGCTAAATTACTAGCGACAGATATGCATCCTTTAAATCGGCCCGGCGAGGTCGAAAAGGAGGTGGAGGGCAAGTGC
Organism: uncultured Clostridia bacterium; assembly: GCA_964385545.1. Taxonomy (GTDB): domain Bacteria; phylum Bacillota; class Sulfobacillia; order SLMV01; family SLMV01; genus CSSED11-154. The sequence goes on from CAYLPL010000018.1 coordinate 13,097, forward strand.
TCATCCAGATCGGGGCCGCCGCAAGTTGCGGCTCCAAAAGGAAAACGCAGCGCCGAGCGGGCGATGCCAAACGATCTGCCGGAGGGGCTCGCAGTGTCCCCCGACGGGGTCAATCCAGTTACCGGAGATGACGATCTCCGGTTTTTTTGTGTCCGGGGTCAACGACAGTTTATGAAGGGGGCAGGAGAATGAGCTCCGATCCGAAGCTGAAAGAGAAGGCGAAGATCATGGGTGAAGATGCCATGGCACGGGCGCTGATACGCATCTCACACGAAATAGTCGAACGCAACGACGGCACCGAAGGATTGCTCATCGTGGGAATACACAGGAGAGGAGTCTCGCTGGCAGAGCGTATAGCCCGACAGATTGAACGCATCGAGGGCGTCGAAATACCCAAGGGCAGTCTCGATATCACGCTGTATCGTGACGATCTAACCCTTCGGCACGATCGTCCCGTGGTTCACGGTACCGACGTCCCCGTGGACATTTCCGGCAAAACCGTGATCCTCGTCGACGACGTACTGTACACCGGGCGAACGATCCGCGCGGCCATGGATGCCTTGATGGACCTGGGGCGGCCGGCGACCATCCAACTCGTGGTCATGATCGACAGGGGACACAGGGAACTACCCATCCGGGCCGATTTCGTAGG
>CAYLPL010000019.1:0-13669 GCA_964385545.1 uncultured Clostridia bacterium
CTCGTGGAAGGTACCGCTTTGGCGCAAAAGGCAATCGACAAGGGTGGTCTTGCCATGGTCCACGTGAGCGATTATGGCCACATTCCGTACCGAGGTAATACGCGATCCTGATGCCACTGCCTATTCCCCCTCTGATGGACAATCCAGCAACATGTGCACATCTGTATATACTACCCTATTTCACTGAACGTAGGGAGGTTTTGAAATAGAGGCATTTGGACTGTACCGCTCGCGGGCCTTCTTTTCAAAGATGTCACCGATCATAGGTACCGCGGTGCTTCATACCGATCCCCAAGCGACGGCAACGAGGATTCATCAAGACTACCGTCCCTGTCTCCTGTAGGGTATCGCCCATGCACCAGGATCCTTCCGCGATCAGTTGTGCCGTCTTCATCCGTCACCGCATCTTCACCGACCTTCAGTCCGAAGGATATGCTCACTTCTCCATTGTTACGCTCAACGCAACTGCGGGAAACTCGATACTTCATGGGACGGGAGCTATCCCGTTAATGTGGCGAGAGCAAATGGCCTTTGCCCTTGTCCGCCTATCTGAAACGGGCAATGGGACGGTTCCGGTTATCCGAAGGGCCTCAGGAGTACGGATATCCCTCTTAGGGGCCGAATCATGGCTGTGGCCGATGCTTATGACACTATGCATTCTGCAAGGGTCTGCAAAGGAGCATACCCACATAGTGTCTGCGTAGAGAAGATCACCAATGGTTCGGGAACGCAGTTTGACCCGGACGTCGTACAAGATCTTCTCGACCACGAACAAGACTTCAATCATATACACTGTCGACCAACTTAGATCTCACTCTCTCCGGATCCCGATATCTTTGCCTCTTGATCCGATAAGTCATGTCCACAGTGGGGACATATCCACACGCCGTGGCCATCTGCTGAAAAGGAACTCTGCCCACAGTTAGGACAGACTTTCTCGTACATAGGATTACCTCCCTCGCCTACCTAAGATCTCACTTGCCCAGCTTATCTGCTGGCAACTATTGGACCAAACCTCTATATGTAGTTTCACGACGTCCTGTGACACCCCCTTGTCACAGGAGAGATTACAATCTCCATATCCAATATTTGCTAACCTTAGGTTCGACAAGAAGTATGCTGTGAAACCTCTTGCAACGAAATCCCTCCCCTTCGTAAAGCAGCGGTCCAATCCGAGGGCCGGGAGCAGTTCCCTGGCGGACCAGGGCGGGCAGCATGGCGTGATGTCCTCGTACCATCTCAGCTGGCAACAGCCATGGTTATGCCAAGAATCCTCGTTGCCATCGCCGTAAGAGATGACGGCATGCATTCAGCGCAAGACGGATCATTGACGTCGGAAGCTGGCACGTTACCTGGGCGCTCCGGCGGATATCCCCAGGATGGGTTTCCACTCCCTGAGGCATACCCATGCGACACTGCTCCTCAAAAACGGTGTACACCCTAAGATCGTCCAGGAACGACTGGGCCGTTCCTCAATCACTATGACGTTGGACACCTATTCCCATGTGATCCCTTCGATGCAACGGGAGTTGGCGGAGAGTCTCGACTCGTTCATTCCCACTCCGACTGGACAGGAGAAAGAGCATTGAATTTTGACTGATGCTTGCAGAATGTTTGCAGAACCAGGAGTATATAGAAGATACAGAAAAAACGAATCCCCCGTATTCCCTATTGGAACGGGGGATTTTTGCTGTGGGCGCGGTAGGGATTGAACCTACGACCTCGTGAATGTGAGTCACGCGCTCTCGCCACTGAGCTACGCGCCCATAATGCACAGGTATAATAGTCGGTGTAACCTGCAAGTGTCAAGAGATCGCAGATATGAGCCTCTTCCGGCCTGGGATTTGATTTATGTAGAACAAATGAATCATGAAAATGAAGAAGCTTGGCTGTTCAGGTCAATGACATCCTATGTCTCCGTCCCCTCTATTTCATCATCATTCATGCTTGATTTCGAGCCCAGCTGTCCCATGTCAAAAAGCAACTTTGACCTCTAATGCGCCTCAGATCGATCGGACGGGGCTACAATTTCGCTGCTTCTCTTCTGGCAACCCCACGGCCGCGGCCAGAATCACGATCCCGACCAGCCAGCCGCCGTCTTCAATGCCCATGCTGTTGTCCGGACCAGGTGGCATCGGCTTTCTCCAATTATGTACCAAACTCGCGGAGTGTGCGCACTGATTGCAACACTCTCCAGTATAGCGTGAGATGGCAACGCAAGGGCTGAGACCTTCCATGTCGCGTGCGAGCATCTAATACGCGGTGTGCCGATCAGAACAGGAAGTAGGTGATTAAGCCTATAACCAGAGCCGGAATAGTGGTAATTACTGTAGCCCACACGGCCGATTTTGTGTCCATTGCCAACAGGGGAAACAATGCATCTCCATCCTGAGAGATCGCATTTGCCAATAAGGCGGCGAAGGGCACCAGCCCCTTGGTGTAGAGAGTAACGAACAAGACCTGAGGACCGCATCCCGGTATCAAACCGATAATCGCTCCAAGGATAACCGACCAGAGGCCGGCAGACTGCATGGCAACACTTAACGCTTCCTCGCCTGCCCGGTAATTCCCTCCTCCGAGGGCATAGACTCCAAACTCATAAACTAGATAGGCGATAAAGACCCAGGTTATGACAAAAGCCGTCTCCATTGCGTTGTGAATCAAGGTTTCTTTGAAAGACGACAGTTTAAGCTCTTCTTCCTCATGAGTCTCCGCCGTTAGTACCTTGTTCACGGTAAAGGTCATTATGACGGAGATCAGGGTTCCAACTGTCCCTATCACAATTCCAGCATATGGTATGAATAGGGCATTGACATCTATTTGAAACAAGAGCATTATTCCTAGAATTACACCTATTGCTATTAATGCCCAATATCCTTTGTAACCACCGTGAGTGAATCTATAGCCGAGGGTTTCTGGCTTTATGTGCCCCCTCAGTTTGTGATGGAGCGCTATATCAACTTCGTCCCCTTCTTCATGCCCTATGTGGGCCAATGCTTCGTCACTTGGCAGTTTCCCACCAAAACGCTCGAGTATCTGCACCTGGTGGTTAGCTGCTGCATGCCTTTGTTTCAACCTTTCCTTTGGAATCCTCTCCTTCTTCAGTGATAGCCTGGTGCGTAGATCACAATAATCAACGATATATCCGCTGATGACTCCCGCAATGATAGATACGACACTCACCACAATATAGTGCAAAGGCAGAGTCGACATGATTACAAAAGCTGAATCTCCCATAGTCGCGATTAGAGTAGCCACAACCGTGCCAAAACTGACAGTCTCCCTTATGTATAGAGGCATCACGAAGATTGCCCCTCCGCAACCGGGAGACATCCCCAACAGTGCCCCCCAAATCGGTTGCCACTTCTTTGACCTTTCGATTGACTTAACAAATTCGCCTGACCTTCGGTAGTTAATGAAGCCGAAGAGTAAGAGCACTGCGCCCACGAAAGACCCGACCTGCAAAAAAGCCCCCTCGGCACTACGAATGATGATCTCCATTATTTCTGTCATCACAACCACATGCCTCCCCAGTTATAGGGCGGATGGATCACTTGCCACAGTTGATAATCTTTCTCAATGTCATTATAGCAACATGTCGAGGTAACATGTTAGGTGTAAAAAGCAGATGAGAGGGTTAAGTCGTTATGGGATACTATCCAGTAACCCGGCTTGCAAGATGATCTTGGGGGTTGGGCCATGTGAGGTTTTGGCTGAGTGATGCCCAGTATCGAGCATCCGTACATCTGAGGTAAACCGTCCGGTACACTGCAATAACAGGGCCCCAAAATCCCGAAATGCCGCCGCGTGACCCAGGGCGGAACTCGCACTACGACTCTTTTGTAAACTCGGATACTCGTCGAATGAAAAGACCTGCTCCCCGTCTCCCGGTACCGATGATAGCATCAGGTGTACTCGACCGTACCGACCGAGCTTTCCAGGCCGCGCCAACACATATCTTTCAACTCGTAACAGCCAAACACACGTACACTGCAAAGTGGTCGTCCAGTTTCTCCAACACGCGAAACAACAAATTCGCTCCGTGACGTAGCATCTTTTGGAGTATGTAACGCCCTATGCTTTTTGGGGATATGTCGGGATATGTCCTTAATCTCTAGAACGGCTTCTATTACGTCGAGAAATCACGTCCGTTTCATGTAGTTAACTGACCTGCATTACACTCGTGGTTGCGCTTCTCGCCCCTACCTTTTACTGCCTCTGACTCTTCACAAAGAATGCTAATAACTGCCAGCACGGAACGAATCTCGCCAGCTTACACTATATAGATCCCCGATCAACGGCCCCCGCAGATCAGTAAATCCACCATTTATAACGGTACGGAAACAATGACACGAGTTCAATACCCGATGAATCGCCTCGAAGACCGTGGGAAGTGGGTTAATAACCCACCGATATCCTCGTCCCCTCACGATTATTCTCCCGCCACAGCCACGACCTCACCTTCTGTGGACCGACCGGGGAACCAGTGACCGGTCCTGTTGGCTATGCTCACCAATGCCAGCATCACGGGCACTTCGACGAGAACCCCGACCACCGTGGCCAAAGCGGCAGGCGAGGCCAGGCCGAACAGGGATATCGCCACGGCAACTGCCAATTCAAAGAAGTTGCTCGCACCGATGAGGGCCGCCGGAGCCGCCACATCTCGGCGAACTCTCCACGCCCGAGCCCAGAAGTAAGCCGCAAAGAAGATGAGGAAGGTCTGAATCACCAGCGGAACGGCGATTAGGAGGATGTGCAACGGGTTGCCCAGGATAACCTCCCCCTGGAAAGAAAACAAAAGTATCAGGGTCAGCAGCAAACCGTACGTGGTCAGGTTACCGACCCGCGGCAGGAAACGGTCGCGAAACCACTTTTCGCCGCGTCGTTGTATCAGGTACCTGCGCACCATATAGCCCGCGATCAATGGCACCACGATGAACAATACCACCGAGGCCAGGACGGTATCGTAGGGAATTGGTATGGCCGAGACCCCGAGTAGGAACACCACGATGGGTGCATAGGCCAAAAGCAGGACCAGGTTGTTAACCGCCACCTGTACCAAGGTGTAACCGGGATTCCCATCGGTAAGGTAACTCCACACGAACACCATTGCGGTACACGGTGCGGCCCCCAGCAGTATAGCCCCGGCCACGTATTGCGAGGCCAAGGGCGTCGGTATCCACGCCGAAAATGCGTAATGCAGGAAGAAGTAGCTTATAGCAAACATAGTGAAGGGTTTTATCAACCAGTTAGTGGCCAGTGTTATCACCAACCCGTGGGGATGATTCTTGACCCTTCGTACGCTGTCGAAATCCACCCGCAGCATCATGGGAAAGATCATCATCCATATCAATACTGCAACGGGTATGGAAACTCGTCCGACCTCCCACACGCTGAGCGCGGCGGGAACGACCGGAACGAAGTATCCCAAAGCCACTCCCAGCACAATACAAACAGCTACCCAAAGACTCAGATACTTTTCGAAAAACCCCAATCCCCCGGTATCGGTACCTACCACATCGGACATGCGATGTCTCCCCCTTCGAAAGATGGAACTGGCACGCTACATCCACGGCAAGTATATAAGCATTTACTTAACCGCGCAAGTGCCTGTCGACCTACGCCTAAAGCCCGGAGGGCCCTCGCCTCACGGGGCCCTCCCAGCTTTGGACTTGCCATTGTAGTTGCATCTCGAAGATCGGGGATCTCGCTAAAGCATTACGGCGTTACTGTCGCTCCGCGAGGATTTCCGGGAGCACGGCGAGGGTTCTCGCGCCGAAGCCAGTGGCCCCGACCGGATCGAGGCCCGAGGCCTTGTCTTTCCAGGCCATTCCGGCGATATCTAGGTGGGCCCAGCTCTTATCCGCCCGGAAAGAGCCGATAAACAGTCCACCCGTGATGGCCCCGGCGTCGCGAGAACCGGAGTTCTTGAGGTCGGCGATCTCGCTTTTTAGCTCTTCTTCATATTCCTCGTAGGATGGCAGCTGCCAAAACCTCTCGCCGACCGTTTCTCCGGCCTCGCGAATGGCAGAGTAAAGTCCATCATCGCTGGTCACGACACCGGCGGCCCCCTTCCCCAGGGCCACCATGACGGCTCCGGTTAGCGTGGCCGCGTCCACTATCCAGGAGGGAACGTGGGTTTTGGCCGCGTACCCGACCGGATCACCCAAGACCAATCGGCCCTCCGCATCGGGATTTATCGGTTCGCCGGAGGTTCCGGCACAGGCTCGAGGGCCATTGCCAGGCTTCGGGGCGGGACCATCGCGCATATTCTCCACGGCCCCGGTCAATCCGACCGCCCGTATGTTGTTAGGCCTCAAGGTGGCTATTGTCATCATGGCACCGTGTATCGCCGCCGCACCGCACATGTCCATCTTCATATCCTGCATACCCTTGGCATTCTTGATGGAAATACCGCCGGAGTCGAAGGTCAAACCCTTTCCGATTAGAACCAGAGTCGGGACGTCGTCTCGCTTCGAACCGTAGGTCAGTTCGATCACCCGAGGAGGTTCCCCACTCCCCCGGGCCACTCCCAGCAAAGCACCCATCCCGATTTCCCGGAGTTCTTCCTCGCGGTACACTTCGCATTCGAGGCCCATCTCGGCCGCCATCTCAGCGGATCGTTCCGCGAAAACCACGGGTGTCAAATGATTCCCGGGTTCGTTACCGAGATCCCGGGCGGCCATTGTGGCGAGCCCGAGAGCTTCGTTACGCTCCAGATTCCGACGCGAGGGCAGCTCCTCTGAGGCGGGGTCAATATAGCCGACATATAGATCGAGAAGTCCTGTGGTGCCTTCGTCATCCTTCTTATAACCTCGGAAAGTGTAGCCACCCAGCATCGCGCCCTGAATCACGGCGGATTCGCGACCTTCTCCAAACCCGGGTATCGAGAGATCGACGGCCACACAATCTGCCCCCTGCTTGACGCAGGTCCTCACCGCCTCGGCAAAAAGACGACGGAGATGATACGCATCCAGTTCCTTTTCTCCCAGCCCGAGAAGGACTAGCTGATCCACTTCACCGATCATCGGTCCGTGGAAGTAATTGAGATCTCCAGGATCGGTGCGAAGACCGAGCGATTCCCGACGCCGGGAAATGGCACCGTCGATCGCGGCGTCGAGGCACCGTTCCGAAAACGTGACCTCTTCGGGGTGGATGGCCAGGATGAGGCAGTCACATTTGACATCGAGTAACGGGGACTCCTGCACATGCAGCTCCATACGGATCGCATCCTTCCAATGCGGTGAGGGACGGGATCTTCCTCGCCCCGTCCCTCACCGAAGATTGGCCTATTCTCTCGTCCGCCCGATCCAATCCACCGCACCCACGGATACCAACACCGCGAGCGGCAGTCCTTCCTCCAGAGAAGACGGCATCATCCACTCGCTCTTCCTATGCGCTCCTTCTCCCTGGTATACACCCAGGGTGATGGCCGGAATATTTCGGCTGAGGGGAACATTCGCGTCCGTACTGGCGGCACGCGTGGGCATATTCATGTCGAACAGGCCGCCAGCCTGGCGCGCAATTTCCACCAGCGGGTGATCGTCGGATATCGCGCCAACGGGCCTATCCCCAACTACCTCTATCTCATATTCGGCCTCGAACTCTGCGCAGCGTTCGTCGATAATGTTTCGCACTTCTTCCTCCACCACTCTCAGGGGTTCGAGAGCCTCGGAACGCATATCGATCAACATCGATGCCTGTTCGGCAATGGTGTTTACGGAAGTTCCCCCCTCGACGGTTCCCACGTTGAAGGAAGTGCGCGGTTCTTCCGGAACGTCGAGCCGGGCGATGCCCTCTATACAGGCACCGATGGCGTGGATGGCGCTGGGGCTTGGGAAATCCCCCCAGCTGTGCCCACCTTTGGCGCTCACATCCACCTTGAGGCGCCGGCTGCCTATACCCGCGTTGGTGATGGCTCCTATCTTACCGTCCAAGGCGACCACACCCGCAAGGTCGGCGTCCTCGCGTCGCTCGATATCATCCAGGAGTCCCTTCATCCCCCGAAGATCTCCCAGGCCCTCCTCGCACGCGTTCCCCGAGAAGATCACATCGAAAGGAGGACGATAATCCGCCGCCTTCCAGGAAGAGATAACCCCGAGCATCACGGCAACCGAGGTTGAGTTATCACCTATACCGGGGGCGGAGAGACGATCTTCTCCTCGCTTTACCGTAACATCGGTTTCGATGGGGAATACGGTATCGATGTGGGCGGTAATTGCCATCCGTATAGTCCCGTCTTCGCCGCGATATCTCCCCACCGCATTCTTGTGGGAGTCCACGGTGACGTCATCTAGTCCCAGCTCGCGAAACTTCTCCGCGACGTATTCCGCTCGGTTCTCTTCCTCATACGAAGGAGACGGTATTTCACATATATTCACGATCTCGTCCACTACCCAGTTAACATTTTGAAGCACGTGCTCTTTCATCCGCTTCACGTCGGGACGCTCGGCCAGTTCAGCGATCTTGGGGCTCCACTCCACTGACAACTGCACCACCTCCGAATAACCGATTTTTGGTGGGTTAAGCTTATACTAGGGGGTAATCTACCGCAACGAATATTACTATTCGGGAACAATTGCACACCTCCATGCGTCGCAAGTGTCGACGAGGCATCCCCGGCGAGGGTATGTTATAATGTGTTGAAACTTCGAGGATGGAGGTAGTCACGTGTCCGAGAAGCGGCGGGATACTGCACGGAAGAAGTCGAAACGTCCCCGCAGGAGAAGGACCAACTGGTTTCGGATATTCTTCGTGCTCCTCATGGCCACCGTCATTATCGGCATCGGGGTTGGTGCTGGCTTCGTCGTCGGAGCTGTCCGTGCCATGCCGCAAATGGAGGATATCCGCCCCAAAACCCAGGTAACTTCCTACGTTTACGATAATCAGGGCGAAGTCGTCGCCCCGCTTCGAGGTACAGAGCACCGCATAATGGTGGATCTGGAAGATATACCCCAACCTGTAATCGATGCGTTCATCGCGATCGAAGATCACCGGTTCTACGATCACTTCGGCATCGATCTCTATCGCGTCGCCGGAGCAGCTTGGAGTAATTTAACCTCCGACTCCCTGCAGGGGGCAAGTACCATTACCCAGCAGTTGGCCAGAAATGCCTGGCCCATCGGCATGGAACAAACCTGGACGCGAAAGATACAGGAGGCCATTTTAGCCCTCCAGCTCGAGCGTGCCTACCATAAGGATCAAATCCTGGAGATGTATCTGAACCACATCAATCTCGGCCACGGTGCCTACGGACTTCAGGCGGCCGCAAATGTCTATTTCGACAAGGATATCTCCGAGGTGAACCTGGAGGAGGCCGCGCTGTTGGCCGCCATACCCAAGTCTCCAGAGGGTTACTCCCCGTACAAGCATCCCGATGAAGCCCGGGATAGAAGAGACAAGGTATTGCAAGCGATGGAGTATCACGGGTTTATCAGTGAATCGGAACGTTCCCGCGCCGAGGCCACGTCGATATCGCTCGCCGGGTTGCCGGAGATTGCACAATCCGCGGCGCCTTCTTTTATGGATTATGTGATCGACGAATTGCTGGAACGATACGACTCGGAGACAGTTTACGGTGGAGGATTAAAGGTCTACACCACTTTGGATCTGAAGGCCCAGTCCATCGTGGACGAGGCCGTCGCGAAATATCTCGACGAAGACTTTCCGATGGGAGAGTTCGAAAAGGATTTGCAGACCGCTATCGCACTCATGGATCATGACACCGGTCATATCATGGCCATGAAGGGTGGACGAAGAAATCGGGATGCCCGCGAGCATAATCGTGCCTCCCAAAGCTACCGGCAACCCGGTTCGGCTATGAAGCCCATACTGCCTTACTCTCTAGCCCTGGAGGAGGGATGGACCGCGGCCTCCATCATCGACGATGCCCCAAAAGAGTTTAGTTCTGGCAGCGGCAGATTCGTTCCCAAAAACTACTCCCAGTCGGGCTGGCCGATGGGCATTTACTACGGGCTTACCACGCTACGTGAATCCATAAGGAGATCCGTCAACCTTTCGGCGGTGCGAACCCTCGAGGACCTCGGGGTCGAAAAGGGACCCGACTGGGTCGAAAAATTCGGGATAACCAGCCTGGTTCGTTCTGGACCACAAGCCGACGGAGGCCTAGCCATGGCCCTAGGGGGCCTAACCCGCGGAGTATCGCCTTTGGAGTTGACCGCCGCCTACAGCACATTCCCCGGCGGCGGATCCAGGGTTGAACCCATAGCCATTACCCGCGTTGAGGACCGACACGGAAACGTACTGGAGGATAATTCTCCCACCCGACACGTGGTGATGTCCGAACAAAACGCTTACATAATGACGGACATTCTCCGCAGTGTGGTATACGACCCGCGGGGCGGATGGCTGAACGACACCGGTACCGGCTGGCGAGCCAGGTTGGAAAACGATTGGCCTGCGGGCGGCAAGACGGGAACCACCGACGATAGCGCCGACCTCTGGTGGGTGGGCTTCACACCCCGCTACATCGGCACCGTGTGGCTCGGATTCGACGAGCCCGAGAGTATTCCAGACATCGTCGGAAGATCCATGCCCAGCGGTCTCTATCCGGCACAGATTTGGAAAGACATCATGGATAATCTCCACCAGGACATGGAACCCGAAGATTTCCCCAAGCCTGAGGGTATCGTGGAACGTACTGTATGCATCAAGTCCGGGAAACTGCCCGGACCGGATTGTCCCACCAATATGCAGCGCCGGGAGATCTTCGTCCAGGGCACCGAACCGAGGGAATCCTGCGATATTCACGTAGAGATGGAAGTTTGCAGCGAGCATCCCAACCTCTTATGGGACTCGGAATGTGCCGAAGAAGGGGAACCCGAGGATAAGGTCTTTTTGGATCGAGAGGAATTGGAACCGGTGACGGATACCCGCGGCCGCACCATGCCTCTGCCGCTGGATATGGAAGACATGCCCCCGGAGGAATACTGCACCGACGTGCACGGCACTCGACCCGAAGACCCCGAACCGGGCGAGCACCCGGATGAGGACATCGAATGGGAATCCACGGAATCGGCCCGCGTATCGGTCGACAGAAGCGGCTTCGATCCCGTCGTGGTACGGGTACCTTTCGAGGCAGAAATTGAGTTCGAGGTGGCGGCCACCGGCGATACAGATCATCGCATAGTCATCGACGGTCTGGGGGTCGACGTCGCGGTCGAGGCGGGTACCTCTCGCGTTGTCAACATCAAGCCCAGACAGCCTGGCGTCTACCATATGTATTGCGCCCGACACTCGGAGAGTAATTCTCAGTTACATGGAAGGTTCATCGTAGAAGAGCAACAGTAATACCGTCCCCGCCTTCGGAACCGTGACCGGGACGCCACGATTCCACCTGGGGATGTTTTTCGAGATAATCCCTCACGGCGTCGCGCAAGGTGCCGGTTCCGCGCCCGTGCAGGATGGTCGCGTGATTACCCCCGGCCAAGAGAACGTCATCGAGGTACTTGGCAAGCCTGGGTAGGGCTTCTTCCACCGTGTGCTGGCGAATGTTTAGCCGTTCTGACAGGGTTTCGCCCTTCATCCTGGCAATCTCACCCAACCGCATCCGGTTCTCCTGTTCCTCGGGGGCCTCGGTAGGTTCCAAATCACTCAAGGGGAGCCTCATGCGAACCACGCCTATCTGTACCTCGGCATCTCCGTCTTCCTCGTTGGTCTCGAGAATATGGCCCGGCCTATCCAGGCTGATGACCCGGACGTGCTGGCCCGGACGCAAATCCTCGGCGACGACGTTCTCCTCCCCGGGCATCTCTCCTTCCTCGCGCGGGGGAACTATCTCGTCCTGCTTTGCTTCGAGATAGCCCTCGGCACGATCCCGCAGTTTGATCGTGCGCCTACGCATCTCCTCGGCACGCCTCAGGGCCTCCTTAGGATCTCCGCCGTCGTATTCTCCGGTGCGAAACTGTGCGACCAACTGGTGGATGTCCCGAAGCAGTGCGTTGGCTTCCTCGCGCGTATCATCCATAAGCCGGCGCAACTGCGCGCGCGTAGCCGCCAACATATCCTCCTGTACACCACGCAGGTATTCTTCGCGCCTTTCAGCGCGACGCCGGAGTTTTTCCGCATCGCCCAGTTCAGATTCCAGCTGCCGACGGCTCTCTTCCCAGGCCCTACGATCCTCTTCTATGGCCCGAAGCAGGCTCTACGCGTCCATCTCCTCGCCGGATACTGCCCGGCGCGCTCGGGTCAGGACATCTTCGGGAATTCCCAACCTTGCCGCAATCTCGAAGGCGTTACTCCTGCCCGGGGTACCCAATACCAGCCGGTACGTTGGCGATAGCGTGGTCGCATCGAATTGCATGCTGGCGTTGGCCGCCCCTTCGAGGCCGTACACGAAACTCTTCAATTGACCGTAATGCGTGGATGCGACGGTCCGCACCCCTAGCTCTTGCAGGTGGGACAGGATACCGATGGCCAGCGGTGCACCTTCGGCCGGATCCGTTCCCGCGCCCAATTCGTCCAACAACACCAGTGTATTGAAGTAGGCGTAGCGAAGGATCGGTACGACGTTGCTCATGTGAGAAGAGAAGGTGCTCAAATTCTGCGCAATGCTCTGTTCATCGCCGATGTCGCAATAGACACCGCGGAACATCGCGATCTCGCTTTCGGGCTCGGCGGGTATGTGAAGCCCCGAATGAGCCATCAGGGTCAAAAGTCCTATCGTCTTCAGCGTAACCGTCTTACCCCCGGTATTGGGCCCGGTGACCACCAGCGTGTGAAAGTCCTCCCCGATTTCCACATCGAGCGGTACGACGTTTCCTGCCAACAACGGGTGGCGGGCGCGCACTAGCTTGAGGTAACCTCGATCATTCAATAGCGGAGCCGAGGCATCCATATCAGCGGACACCATGGCCCTGGCGTAGATGAAATCGAGTCGGCCCAAGGCATCCTGCTCGGTCCTAAGCCGCCGGGACTCTCCCCTGACTTGCGAGCTGAGTTCGCCAAGTATCCGCATGATTTCCGCATCCTCGGCATCTTGCAGTTCCCGCAGGTGATTGTTCATATCCACGACTACCTGCGGCTCTATGAACACCGTGGCGCCGCTCGAAGATTGACCGTGGACTATACCCCGGACCCTTCCGCGGGATTCCTGACGCACCGGAACCACGTAGCGACCGTTTCGCTGGGTTACTATCGCTTCCTGGAGGTGGTTTTTCAATTCCGGGCTACGAAGGAGTCCTTCCAGTTTTCGACGCAATTCCTCGGATTTATCCCTCAGGGAACGACGTATGCGACGAAGCTCCGAAGACGCGCCGTCCGCAACCTGGCCATCCTCGGTAATGCACTCGCGTATAGCTTTCTCGAGTGTGGGATCGGGATCGAGGGCCTCGGCGAGATTGGTTAGCCGGACGAGTTCTTCGTGTCGCTCGAGATATCGCCCCAAAAGGCGTCCCGCGCGCAGACAATCCGCGACGGCCAACAGATCCTCCGGCATCAAGACACCGCCGCGCTCCGCCCTGCTAATCTGGGAGGAGAGATCCGCGATACCCCCCATCGGTGGGGAATCCTCGTAGAGCAGTCGCCGCATCTCGGTGGTCTCCTCGATAGCCTCTCGCACATCTTCCTCTGAAGGAAGCGGGCCCATTTCCAAGGCGCGCGCGGCACCGAGCGAACTGCTGGCGGAGTTGACCACCATGTCCACCACCGC
>CAYLPL010000020.1:0-9258 GCA_964385545.1 uncultured Clostridia bacterium
TGGACATCTCCAACATTTTATCGCGATACATGGCTTCTTCGGCCTGGCTCATCGCGGCCTCGATATCTTCTTCGGGATCGTCCTTCGTGGCCCAGCCCAGGGATACGGTGACGGGAATTGGCTCCAGCTGGGTCTTCGCTATCTCATTGCGAATGCGGTCCGTGATGCGTTGGGTATCCGTTTCGTCGGTCTCCGGCAGGAGAACCCCGAATTCGTCGCTACCTATCCTGGCCACGATATCCTCGGCGCGGCAATTCTCCTTCAACGTCTGGGCTATGCTGCGGAGTACGCCGTTACCCGCTTCGGTGCCGAAACCATCGTTTATGATCTTAAGCCCGTTTACGTCTCCGACTATTACACCGAGGGGTAGCTGGCGCGGCACGTTGAGGCGGCGCAGAGAATCCTCGAAGTAGGCCCGATTATAAAGCCCCGTGAGCTGGTCGTGCAGGTTTACATACTTGAGACTCTGCTCGACTCTTTTGCGTTCGGTGATATCCCGAATGACCGCCAGTACCGCTCGTTCACCCTGGTAATCGAAGGTTCGGACGTTTACCTCTACCGGGATCTCCCTTCCTTCGGAATCGACCACCGTGGTTTCCGATAGGGGTTCGAGATCTTCCCCTGCCAGGCGGCGGCTGTTATGAGACAGCATTTCGGGCACCATATCGTGGTGGAAGTAGGCGGTAAAACTGGAGCCGACTATTTGATTGGCAGGTCTTTTCACCATACTCGCGAAACGCTCGTTGGTGTATTCTACGATCTTTTCCCGGACGATCAATATGCCGTCACCGGCGGCTTCCGCCAGGCTGCGATATTGCTCCTCGCTGGCTCGAAGGGCCCGCTCCATTTCGCGCATACGCAATGCGCCCGAGACCACGTGGGAATAGGCTTCAACCATGGTTGAGTTCTCCAAGGGTACCCCGGTCGGCATCGCGAAACCCATAATACCCAGCATTCTCCCCTCGGCGGCGAGGGCGATCGCGAAGATCTCGCCCAGCTGCAAATCCCGCGTGATTTGCGCGGCCCTATCCCGGGGAACCGACTCGCCCGTCAGCTCGGCCACATCCCTGATGGATACCAGCGATCCCCGTTGAATGTCGTCGAAGGTCACCAGATCCATGTTCCACGTGAGTTCTTCCACTTCCGAGCCGAAGGAGTCCCGGAGGTATTTCCGGATTTCTCCGGAGGCGGAAAACGCCTCCGCGCGCAGGGTCGAACTCTCCTCTCCCATCGAACAGACGAAGGCGATGCGAGCCCCGGTGATCTCTTGCAGGTAGTGGGCCACCGTGCGGTATGTGACCTCGTCGTGCGGTCGTTCCGCGAACCGGGATACCGCTTCATTCATGATCTCCAGTAGGCGATTCTTCTGCGAAAGATTCCGGGCGATTCTGTCGATGGGGCTGGCGTCGCGGATGACACTTAGGAGGCTTTCCACATCGCCGCTTTCGTCGAACTCCGGTAGAGACTCGATAACGAGCGTGCGCCGTGTGTTTCCGCCGCCCAGGATTGCATTTCGGGTTACGCGCTCCCTGTGATATAGGCAATCCCGAAGGGATTCTTCCCACGCGTGGGCCAGGTTTTCATCGATGTTCATCTCCTTCGGGGTCCGTTCATGGGCCATCGCGGGAGCCACCCCCGCGATGGGGAATAGAGCTTTATTGCCGAAGATTAGCCTTATCCGCCGGTCGAAGCGAGTGATGACGTCGGGAGCGTTTTGGGCGAGGGTACGGTATTGGCGCTCCTTGGATCGCAAATCCCTCTCGAATCGCCTCTTCTCCGAGACGTCCCGCAGTACCAGGATGAATCCCCTACAACCGTCGCCGCCATTAGAAAGGGGAATGCCGCTGGCCTCGACAGGCAAGAGTCTTTCGTCGCGGTTGACCAGCATCGTTTCATCGGTGAGACTGGGGCTTTCCCCCCGTTCCATCACGGTATCGAAGGGGTGGGGGATCCCTAGGCGAGTTTGCCCGTGGACGAATCTGATGACATCGCGGATATCCTTGTCCCGCGCGTAACACTCTGGCCATCCGGTTAATCTCTCCGCCTCGGGGTTGCATATTATGATGCAACCGTCGTGGTCGGTGACGATCACGCCGTCGCTGATACCCTCCAGGGTAGTTCGATACCAGTACTCACTTTCCCGAAGGGCCTCCTCGGTCCTTTGCAGTTCGGTGATCTCCATCGCCGTCTCCACGGCGCCTATCACGCTTTCGCCGTCGCGTCCGTGGACTGGGAAGGCACGAATGGACCACGTCCTTCTTTCATCCTCGTGGCTATGGATTATCGAGACTTCCCGCTTGTCTCGGATTGCCCGCATCACCGGGCAATCCTCGCAAATATCGGTGCCACCGGCCCAAATCTCGTAGCAGTGGCGTCCGATTATCTCATCGACGTTGGCCATTTTGGCTTCATCCAGGGCGACCCGATTCGCCCAGATTATCCTCATATCGCGATCGTGGAAGATGATGCGTTCGGTGATGGAGTTGAGCAACAGCTCCATGTTGACCGCGGAATCGGTCCCACCTGCCTCGTTTAGGACCGTCACCACCAAGAGCAACCGGGGTTCCTCCGTCCGCAACCGGCATACTTCAAGCGCGAGGGGGAACTCGTTCGAATTGTCGTCGGGTGGGAGGAGCAGGGAGGTGTTGAATTGGGTTCGGCCTTCGAGCGCTTCCCGCATGCGATGGCGAAGATTGTCGAGGGGGAAATCCTCCTTGCTTCCGAATAGTTCCTCGAAGGGACGGCCTCGGGGATCGAGGGAGAGGGTTTCGCGCCAGCTGCGATTGACACTGGACACGCGAAGATCGGTATCCAGCACGGCCAGGCGAAGCGGAATGGCCTCGAATAATTCTGCGACGGATGGCGCGTGGGTCAAATGGCCCACCTCCGGGCTACTTTGGTTTTGACTGCGTAGTTCTTCCGGCCGATCTTCGTAATCATTCGCGATCCCCAACCGCGTGTCCTTCCGGATGGACAAATCGTTCGCACCCATATCGCTCAGCTGATGCGAGAGGTCAAGGCCTCCAAAAAGCCCATACTCCAAACGCGGATCCGTATAGCATACAGGGTGGCGACGGCGAAGATGACGGTGAAGAGGAAGGCCAGGGCGTAGCTTGCGGGGGTAATGATTAGGGGCAGGACGAAGAGTTCCGAGTTGAAGTAGTACCCCATGAGGTAGATCAATGCGTGCGCTATGGGTACTCCGGCGATCAGTCCCACGATGACCGCCAGGGAGTTCTCTTTGACCAATAGGTCGAACACTTCTTCGCGGGAATAGCCCAGGACGCGTAGGGAAGCGATTTCCCTGCGCCTCTCCGTGACGCTCGTGGATATCGTGTTAAATAGTATGGCAAAACCGAGTACTCCACCCACCCCGATCATCACTATCAATTCCACTAAGAACAGGTCCATGTACTGCATAAAACCGTCCACCAGATCGTCGGTGGAATGAATAGTGGCGATACCCTCCTTACCCCCCAGGATCCCTGTCACGTCGTCTACGGACCCAATCAGTGCCCCGTTGTATCCCGGCCCTTCGCCCAATAAGCGGAACATCTCCTCGGTGGAGCAATATAATCCCGATCCCAGATACTGCGCTATGACCGCCCGCACTTCTACGTCCCGATCCAGGTCCGGGAAGGTGGGTGAGGTTAACCGAACATGGTCTCCATCTTTCACTCCTAGATCTTCGGCGACGTATTCGGATATGAGTATGCCCCGGGAGGGAATCTCTACTGTGTCTCCCGTGGGCCTTTCGAATCGATATAGTTCAGACCGTCGCGGTAGCCCTCGGGCCAACAGTCCCTCCTCTTTCCAGCCTCGTCTCACCGTCATCGGGTATTCGGCGAAGGGTTCAATCCTATCGGCCTTGACGTCGCGCAGTTCCTCGAGTATTTCGCCCGATTGCAGCGGTGTATTGAAGGCCACGGCGTAGTCATACACCTCCAACCTGTCGTACTGTTCGACGAATATCAGCATGGTGACGGCGTAAAAGTACATGGGCATGAGCACGATGGTGAAAGTCATGGCTATTCCGCCGGTGGCCAGGAGGAATCGACGCTTGCCCCGCAGGGCGTAACGCAACACCGTTCGCCAGGTAAAGGATATCCTCCGCCACAGATCCGGCGAGATGATCTCGATGAGGTTCTTGTGGCCCGGGGTCGGAGCCGGGGGACGCAAGGCCTCCGCGGGAGCGATTTCCAGTATCGCCCGGGTTGCTAATAGGCCGGTGGCTCCGCAGAAGGTCATGGTCAAAAACAGACCGGAAAACAGGAACGCCGGGTACGCGTCCGTTTGCAGCTGCGGGATGTGGAAAAAGGTCATATAGAATCCAGAAAGCGGCACCGAAAGCAGCTGTCCCATTCCCAGCCCTATTATCGCCCCGACGCTACCAAGCAGGAGGGCGTGTTTTAGATAATGGAGAAGGATTTCCCCGTTGGTGTAGCCCGTGGCCTTGAGAATGCCAATGGATGCGCGATCGTCCTGGATCATCCGGGAGATCATCATGTAGATGATAAGGGCCGCTATACCCAGGAAAGCTACGGGTATGAGTCGCGACATTTGCTCCATTCCGTCGAGCTCCATCTGAACGAATATGTGGCTGAGCTGGTCTTCGCGGGTTTGCACCGAGCGCAGGCCCCATCCGGCCAGGCTTTCTTGGATCCGCTCCTTTAGATCCCCGGGGTCCGTCGCGGGATCTGCGATGACGGTGGCCCCGTTGATCCTCCCGGATCTACCGACCAGCCGCTGCAGGTCGGCACGGGGTACAAATCCGACACCGAAGCGCAGATTGTCCGGCATCATCGCCCGCAAATCGCGCACGGCCAATATGAATTCTGGGGACTGCGCCAGGCCTACCACGGTAAAATCCACGATTTCGCCGGCAAAGATCAGCGGCAGGCTATCCCCGGGGTGCAGATCGTTCGCCTCGGCAAAGGATCCCAGGAGGGCAATCTCACGGCTTCTCGAGGGGAGTCGACCCTCTGTAAGGTAGGGGATGTTGATCCCCGGGTTTCGCGGGTTGCCGACCAGGCGCAGGGTAGGCTGATGATCCTCGTCGATAGGGGAGCGAGTTTCCACCACTGCCCGTCCTTCGATTTCGGCGACGCCGGGGATGCGGCGCAGTGCTTCGAGGATGCCCGGGGATGTCCAGGCGAATTCCAGCTGCAAATCGGCGAAACGTTGCTCGTGATAATACTCATTTAGCGAGGTGGACATATTGTTGGCCGTGGTGGTGAGGGCGGCGAAGGTCACCAAACCCATGACGATGACGGCCCCGATGGCGAGCATCTGAACCCGGGAGGACTTCAGGTTTCTGATCAGCCTGCGATCGAGGATCTTCAACGGACCGGATCATCTCCAGATAACGATGTGACCGATTAGCGCACCATGGTTTCATCTTCGAGATCCCGTGGAGGATTGACAACCACAGTGTCTCCGTCGGAAAGACCCGACAGAATTTCGTAGTAGTCGTCGCCCTCGATGCCTACCTCGATCTCGGTTAATCTCGCCCTTTTTTCGGAGATACGGAATACCCGGTGGCTACCCTCCATGGTGAACACGGCGTCACGGGGAGCGGCGAGGGCACGCGTTTGCGCTACGACGATCTCTAGATCTACCGGGTAGCCGGGAGCCACGTTCTCGGGGATGCGGGGAAGCGTGGCTTGGACGGGCACTCTTTGTTGGGTAACGCCGAGTTCCGATACTCGCTCGACGGCCCGAGGGTGGATCTCGCTGACGGTACCGTCCAGGGACTCTTGCAGCACGTCACCCGTCAGGATTACCCTCTGGCCCGTCGCCAGGGAAGCAGCATCCTGGGCCAGGACTTCCGCCTCCACCAGCACTTCGGCGGATTGCAGCAGTGCTATCGGGCTCCCGGCCCCGACCAAGTCACCCTCCTCTACGAATACTTCCGCCACTACGAATGTGCCGGGAGAGAGGATCTCGTGCTCGTTTAGTCTTTCCTCCAGTCGCGCGAGGCGCTGGCGCAAGGAGGCGAGTCGCTTCCGCTCGCCCTCGAGGGTATCCTCTTGCGAGATGATTTCCGCCAGGGCAGCCTCGCTCGATCGCAGGGTTGCCTCGGCCGAGTTCAATCCAGCTCGAGCCTCGGTCAACTGCGTTCTTGAGACGGCACCGACTTCAAATAGTTCTTCGGTGGACTCCAGATCATCGGCGGCGTGATCCCTTTGAAACTGGGCGGCCTGGATTTGGCTGCGGGCCGAAGTCGTCTGGGCCGCAACGGTAGTACGCAGGGTCTGGATACTACCTTGCAAAGCAGCAATTTCCGCCTCGAGGGAGCTCCTTTCCACCTCGAGATCTCCCGTTTCGCCCCTGGCCAGGAGTTTTCCGGAATCCACGCGGTCGCCCTCGGTTACCGCCAAATCCGCGATTTGCATGTTGTGAGAAGACCTGAGCGTCCTCTCATCCACCGCGATGAAATGACCGTTGGCGGAGATGGTGCGAGTTACTTCCTGCACCTTAGCGGTGTCGGTCGCCACTTCTATCGATCCCGGTTGCAGGAAATACAACGAAGCGGCGCCCGCGCCAGCCAAGAGGACTATCACCCCGATGATCAGTGTCCTTTTCACTTCGATTCCTCCTCGATCGCGTCACCGCGATTATCGGTCGCCGTCACGTCGTGGCGCACGGTATCTTGAGTGCGCTTTCACCAGACGATTTCTTCAGCCGGTTTGGGGTTCGGGTTCTCCCTGATCTCCACTATCTGGCCACTCCTCATCCGGAAGACCTGGTCGCCCATTTCGGCCACGGGAAGGTTGTGCGTAATTATTATCACCGTGGTTCCGTAGGTTTCGTTTAGTTCGCGGAGCAGGGCGAGGATGCCGATCCCGGTTTCGTAATCGAGGGCCCCCGTCGGCTCGTCACAAAGCAGCATACCCGGGTTCTTCGCCAAAGCGCGGGCTATCGCCACTCTCTGCTGTTCCCCCCCTGACATCTGGGAGGGGAAATGCTCTGCGCGATCGGTAAGACCTACTTTTTCCAACACTTCGTCGACTGAAAGGGGGTTTTTGACCAGCTCTGTGGCCAACTCCGCATTTTCCCGAGCGGTTAACGATGCCATCCGGTTGTAAAGCTGGAATACGAAACCGATCCCGGGTCGCCGGTACCGCGCACATTGGTTTTCGTCGTATGCCGCCAAATCGATGCCCCGGTAGATGACGCGCCCCGAAGTAGGGTTATCCATTCCACCGATAATATTGAGCAGGGTGCTCTTCCCCGAACCGCTAGGCCCAACGATGACGACAAATTCCCCGGGGAATACCCGCAGGGAGACGTCGCGCAATGCCTGCACAGCCACTTCCCCGTGGGAGTAGATCTTGCTCAGGTTCTCCGCCTCGATGAGAGGTTCGCTCACTTCATTTCTCCTAACACCGCTTTATTCAAAGACTTCGATGTGACTTCGCGGTCATGGGGACGATATCCTCCCAGCGCAGCAGCCGGGGCGATATTTCGAAATTGCCGGGGGAGAAATGGGTAAAGATATGGAAACCGTGAAGGTGAGGAGGTATCAACATGGCCACTCAATTTACCATCGGAGGTACCAGGATATCCTTTGGTGAGGGTAGGGTAAGGGAACTGGGGCGCGAGCTGGAGTCCATGGACCTCTCGCGCGCTCTAGTAGTCAGCGATTCCGGGGTTATCGATGCCGGGGTCGTGGATCCGGCTCTGGCGTCGCTTCGG
This sequence comes from uncultured Clostridia bacterium, assembly GCA_964385545.1. Classification (GTDB taxonomy): domain Bacteria; phylum Bacillota; class Sulfobacillia; order SLMV01; family SLMV01; genus CSSED11-154. Next base: position 7,699 of record CAYLPL010000020.1, read on the forward strand.
GAGTGGGGCATAGATTATAGGGTGTTCGATGGAGTTCGGTCGAATCCGCGTATAGATGATGCCGAATCCGCGGCCGCGGTGGCGAAGGACGCCGGCTCTGAGGTTATTGTAGCGATCGGCGGTGGAAGCCCAATCGACGCCGCCAAGGCCGCGGCCGTGGTGGCAGCCGGAGGGGACAGACTGCGGGAGTGCGAGGGAGAGGGTCATCTGCCCGTAGTGCCGCTACCCGTGGTTGCGGTTCCCACCACCGCGGGTTCGGGTTCCGAGGTGACCGGCTGGAGCATAGTGACCGACGGGGATAGGAAACTGGGTATCTTTGACTGTCGTCTCTGCCCGGTATTGGCCCTCGCCGATCCTCAGTTAACCACCAGCCTACCCGCTGGACCGACGGCATGGGGTGGCATGGACGTGCTTACGCACGCCGTGGAAGCATATTTGAGCCGCGTGGCCAACCACTACTCCGACGCCCTCGCCTCGACCGCGGTGCGGCTGGTCTTTGCGAGTCTCGAGCGGGCAGTGCGGGAGCCGCGGGACATCGAGGCGAGAAGGAATATGCTGCAGGCGAGCATCATGTCGGCCCTCGCCTTCTCTGCCTCCGGGTTGGGATCGGTTCACGCCGCCGCCGAGGCGGCCGGAGGGGTTTACGACCTCCCCCACGGTCAACTCAATGGCCTCCTGCTGCCAGCGGTTATTCGCCGTTTGGCGCCGCAGGTAAGGGGTAGGCTCGAAAGCTTAACTCGCGTCATCGCCCGCGATGAAGGCAGTCTCTCGGGTAGAATTGAGAATCTGGCACGACGATGCGGACTATCCACGAAACTCGATGTCTTGACAGAAGAAGAGGATGTCGAACGGTTGGTCGCCATGGCGGGTCGGGACCAGGGTTTGGGCCCGAGGCCATTGAGGCCTGGTGAACTTCGAGACATCTTTCGGGAGGTGCTCGGCGGGGGGCGCGGTTGAAACCGGCCCCCGGTCGAGGTATTCGTCGATGAGCGTCAGTCCCCGGGGCGACTGAGCGCCTCGTGCGCTTCCTCCAGCACCTCGGGTATCTGTATGCCCTGGGGGCAGGCCTCTACGCACAGGCCGCAGTCGACGCAGGCGGGGTAGGCCTTGCCGTCCCGCAGCATACTCTCGTAGCTGCGGCGCGTCGTCTCCACGTCGTCGTACATGGTGAGATCGTTGTAGTTCTTGAAGATCTCCGGAATGTTTACGCCCTGGGGACAGGGCATGCAGTAGCCGCATTCGGTGCACCCGACGGCGATCCGATCCAGGTATACCGCTCTAACGCGGTCGATCAGGGCGAGTTCCTCAACCGCGAGGAGGCCGTCGAGGAACTCCTGTCGACTGGTCTCAAGGCGTACAAGACGAGCGGGCCGCTGGAGGACGAGGACGAACCCGGTGCGCTCGAGGAAGACGGCATGATGGGCCACGAGGACGAGTACGTCTTCTGATTTCCGACTCTTTTGTCGAACACTGAAGCGTTCCGCGACAAGACGACGCGTATTTGATCGGACGATGACCAACGTGCAGACGGAATTCCTGACCGCCCCCCGATTGCCCCGC
>CAYLPL010000020.1:9268-13520 GCA_964385545.1 uncultured Clostridia bacterium
TTTCAGGTTTTCTTCCAGCTCCTCCATTTTGCCCATACCGCTCAGAACGACGGCAACTTCAGGATGGTTGCAGACCCAGCGAAAGGCCCACTCGGCCGGGGTGCGTTCCGGATGCATGGTCTTCCAAAGGCGCTTTACTTCTTCGGGCACTCGACCGGCGAGTTTGCCTCCGCGAAGGGGCTCCATCACCGCTATACCCATGTCGCGTTCCGCCGCATAGCGCATACCTTCGACCCCAGCCTGGTAATCGTAATCCATGAAGTTGAGCTGGATCAGGCAGGCATCCCAGTCGTAGGCATCGACGATTTCTTTGAATACGGCCCGGTCATCGTGGAAGGAGAATCCGGTGGCGCCGATGCGCCCGTCGGCGCGGGCACGATCCAAGAATTCCGTTATCCCGAGACTGGATACATTGTCCCAGCGCTCGCGGTTGAGGGCGTGGATGAGATAGACGTCGATGAACTCACAGTCCAGCTTCTCCATCTGCTCGTTCAGCAGGCGTTCGAAATCGTCTTCGGTCTCGACCAAGTAAGAGGGCAGCTTGGTCATCACATGTACTCGATCGCGGTAGCCGCCCTTCAGGACTTTGGCCGTCAACCGTTCGCTTTCGCCTCCGTGATATCCGTAGGCGGTATCCAGGTAGTTGACACCGTTATCGATGGCGTGATGGATCAACTCTATTGCGCGGTCTTCGTCGATATCCGACGGCTCGTCGCCTGATCTGGGCAGGCGCATGAGGCCAAAGCCCAAAGCGGAGACCTCGAGTCCCGTCTTTCCCAGAGTTCGATACTGCATAATTAGCCTCCGTTTTCCCTTGTGCGATCGCTTTCGTAATGCATGGGGCAAAAACCTTCAGATTGATCCAATTCATCCTTAGCTTATACCATCCCGCCACGCGGCGTACATCCGAGGAGCGGGGAGACGATGATCTCCCACCCGCGGAGTTAGCGATGCCCGTGACTTCGGGTATACTCGGAGATAGGATGGGATCACCGATTTTGCGGTGGAGTTGGTATTCGCTCCTCGATGGGAGAGTGCCTTTGAAAAGGATTATGGGATACCTGGCGGTGGCAATAGTTGGCGGCCTGATCGTGGGTACTCTGGCGCTGTGGGCGGTGGAAGAGGGGTTGATGGATAATCCCTTCTCTCGACTTACCGAGGCCCCCGGGAAAAGCGAGATGCACGAGGGGCCCGAGCTCGAAGGTGCTCCCGGCATGCTATGGCCAGCCATAACCCTGGAGTGGGCCCGGGATTTGCCCACCGATCAGGGGTGGGATCCCCTGTCCGATTTGGCCGAACGACAAGATGCGGTCGGATACGAGGCTTCCCTGCAATTGGCGCGTCGTGCCTCGACCACCGATCCCGAAAGGGCTGAAGAGCTCTTTCGCCGGGCACAGAACCTGCTCGAGGATGCCACGATTACCCGCGAGCTGGCGGAACTTCTCGCCCAAACGGGCGAACCAGAGCGTGCGGCGATCGAGTATAGAAGCTTGCTCCCGGCAGAAGAAGCCGTGGAGGCGCTTTTGGATCTAGGTCTCTCCCGAAGTGCCGTGACGACGATGTTGGGAGAGGAAGGATACTACGGGGCAATTCTCGATCTCCTAGAAGAACCTCCCGGGGAGCCTGACGCTTCGTTCCACTACGGCCGCGCCCTTTACGAATGCGGCGAAATGGAAAGGGCTCTCGATGTGTTTCGAAAACTGGATGCGCGAGGGGACGAGCGAGGGACCTGGTGGTTGGCACGTACCATGGAATCCCTCGGCAGAGTTGACTCCGCCCTCGCGATCTATCGGGCGTTGGGCCCGGAGGGTGGTTATCGGGCGGGGATGATCCTGGAGGATCGAGGGTTGCATCTCGACGCGGCCGAGAGTTTCGTGTCCGGGGTGGAAGCGGAATCGGTATGGCGAGGAGCCCGAATATTCGACGAAGAAGGGATGGATGAGGCGGCGCTTGAGGCCTACCTGCGGGTGAGCGAGATGCGGGACAGCACCCTTTGGGATGACGCCGCATACCGGGCCTTTCTAATGATCGGCGAGGATGACTCGCGAGGGGAACAGTTGCTCGGTATCCTCGAGCACCGTCCCGCGTGGATGATACGCCTGGGACGCGAGCCAACATTTGAATTGTTCCCCGAGTTGGTACCCGAAAGACCGGATTTCCTACTGCGCGAGGAGGTTTATCAACAATCTGGGCGGGTCGAGCTGGCCAGCCTGGAGCGCCGGATAGGGGAGCGCCACGTCGGTGCATCGGGGATGTTGTATCTAGGGCTGGAATATCTCCAAAGGGGAGAATACGAGCGCGCGGTTCGCTGGGGTTCGGAACTGGTGCGGGAGCGTCCCTGTCCCGCCGCCTATCGCGTTGCCTATCCTCGGGCTTTCGAGGGTGCGGTCCGACAGTACGCGGACAGGCACGGGTTGGATCCTCATCTGGTTTGGGCCGTTATGCGGGAGGAAAGCCGTTTTCAACCTCAAGTAGTTTCCTGGGCAGGGGCCGTGGGCCTTATGCAAATCATGCCCGGAACCGGGCGGGACATCGCCGCTCGCCTGGGTGACAGTTTCGACGCGGCGGATTTGCGTGATCCCGAAACCAATCTCCGCTACGGCACCTGGTACCTTGCGCGTATGCTGGACGAGTACGGGACGGTAGACGTGGCCCTGGCCGCATACAATGCCGGAGGAGGCAACGCCTCGCGATGGCTCGACAGTCCGCTGGGATCCGATCCGTCGACCTTTCCCACGGCGGTGACCTTCCGGGAAACGAGGCTTTACATCACCAGAGTTGCCGACTCGCGGGCGATCTACGATTGGCTTTACAAAAACGAAGAATAAGAGAGGGTGATGGAGTTGAACGATCGATCTGATTACCTGCGAGTGCCGGCGGATCGGGTGCGGGCGACCGTGCGCGGGATCCTGGAGAAGCTCGAAGTTCCGCCCGATGATGCCGATACCGTCGCGGAAGTGTTGGTTACCGCGGATCTTCGTGGTATCGAGTCCCACGGGGTCTCGCGACTAATCCGTTACTATGTTGAGGGTCTACGAGAAGATAATATCAACGCGAACGGAAAGCCGCGCATCGTGCGCGAGATGGGTGCGGTCTTCTCGATGGACGGCGACAATGGTCTGGGGCACGTGGCCTGCAAGGGCGCCATGGAGCACGCCATGGATCTCGCCGCACAGTTCGGCGTGGGTGTCGGCACAGTGGGAAACAGCAATCACTTCGGCATAGCTGGTTACTACTCCAACCTGGCCGCGGAACGCGGGATGATCGGCCTTTGCCTCACCAATTCGCGACCATTGGTTTTGCCCACCGGCTCGCGGAAGGCCATGATCGGTACCAACCCGATAAGCGTTGCCGTTCCGGCGGGGGACCAGAGGCCATTCCTTTTGGACATGGCGACCAGCGGAGTCCCCATAGGCAAAGTTGAAGTGAAAAGGCGCCGGGGGGAAAGGGTGCCCCTGGGCTGGGGAGCTGACTCGGAAGGCAGGATGACCGACGATCCACAGAAGATAATCGACGGTGGCGGCCTTTTCCCACTAGGTGGAGCCAGGGAAACGGCTGGCTACAAGGGTTACGGTCTGGGTGCGGTAGTAGATGTACTCTGTGGCGTGCTCTCGGGGGCATCGGTCCTGACCTCCGTGCTCGCAGGAGCGGATCCCGGTGCCTCCGGCGTGGGCCATTTCGTGGCAGCCATGAGAATCGATGCTTTGATGGATCCGGACGATTTTGCCTCCCGCATGGACGATTTTATCCGGGAGCTGCGGTCCGCGCCGCTGGAGACGGGTGCTGACGAGGTAATGGTGGCCGGAGACCCAGAGTGGAGAAAGTTAGAAGAGAACCTGCGTCTTGGGGTATCACTGCAAAAGGAGGTGTGGGGTGGTATCCGCGACCTCGCGGAGGAGCTGGGCGTGGAAGTCTAGTGATCGGGGTCTTCACTCCGTCGGCCGTCGCCGGGGAGCCCGCGGTGGCTCCCCTATCGCCTGGACCTCTCGAGGGGAAATCGCACTGGGGACCTGCTCCCGTTAACCGCGTAGTCCTTCTTGGCGAATAGTTGCACGCATGCCCGTACGGCATCGGGGTGATACAGTTCGTTTTCTCGGGAGGTGATTTCCTCCAGGGCAACTTCTATGCCGAGGGCGGGCCGGTAGGGTCTGTGGGAGATCATGGCCTCGACGACATCGGCGACGACCAATGGGTGGGGTTCGTAAAGCATTTGTTCGGCCGTCAATCCCCGCGGGTAGCCACTCCCATCCAT
>CAYLPL010000021.1:0-13403 GCA_964385545.1 uncultured Clostridia bacterium
GGGAAAGAAGACCCCAACGGTGAATGGCGAGTATCCGATGAAGATCCGCGCCTCATGGTACAAAGGAAGCCCCACGAGTATGGCGGAACCTACTATCGATTGTTTCCCGAAGGGAGGATTCGGAACTATGATGGTGCCGAAATCCTCTTCCCTCTGCCTAGCGATGGTAACATCAACCGGAACTACCCGGCGAATTGGCTCCCTGAGAATCATCAGTATGGCGCTGGAGAACTTCCATTATCGGAACCGGAGACTGCGGCTATATGCCGTTTCATTCTGGATCATCCCAATATAGCAGGTGCGCAATTCTACCACACCAATGGTGGTCTGATCCTGCGGCCATTTATGGACAAGCCCGATGCTCATTTCCCCGGAGATGACAAAAGGATATTCGAGGCAATCGGCCAGGTGGGGGCGGATCTCACTGGTTACAAGCTTATATCCGTATATGAGGGCTTTACCACAGATAAGGATAAACCGCGCTCCGGCACGTCCATGGAATGGGGTTATGAACAGCTTGGTTTTGTGTGTTTTAGTACGGAGTTATGGGATGTCTACGGTGCCGCGGGCATCGAGCGGGAAGAGTTCTTGCCGGGTGAACAGCGATCCGAAGACAGGGAGTTAAAACTACTCCGCTGGGCGGATCGCCAAGAGGAGCCTACCGGATACTTGGACTGGACGCCATTCGACCATCCAGAATTGGGGGAGGTCGAGATAGGCGGCTGGAACAGGTTGTACACCTTCCGAAACCCCCCGGGCGATCTGGTCGCCGAGATAGCCACGAACAATCTCAAGTTTACTCTTGCTCATGCGGCAGCGGCTCCGCGTGTGGTGATCGAAGATGTACAAGTCGACCGAATCGAGGGTTCCGTATACCGAATTTCGGCAATAGTCGCCAATGCAGGATACCTACCCACTTATCTCACGGAGATGGCGGTTCGTGAAGACCGGGCGGAGACCGTCAAAGTGACCCTGAGCGGGAACGGCGTAACCCCCGTAGTAGGAGAATGCACGGTTGATTTGGGGCATCTGTCAGGGCGCTCGGAGCGAACTGCCATATGGTCTCCCTTCGGGGCCGAGTGGGGCACCCCCAGGCGTAAAGCGGAATGGGTTGTGACCGCTCCCGAAAATGTGGAGATCACCGTGAGGGCTGCCACCCCCAGAGCGGGAGCGGATCAGTGCTCGGTACAGATTTAGGAGGTTTGGAAAGGAGTCGCAAAATATGAGTCGTATGTTCGAATTGGTGAAACAGCTGACAGAATTGCCGGGACCCACCAACTACGAGGATCCGGTGCAGGATGCCCTGGAAGACCTTTGGGAGGATCGCGTCGAGGACATGTGGCGCGATTCGGTAGGGAATCTGGTCGCGAGATGGGGTGGATCGGGCCGAAAGGTGTTGATCGGAGCTCACGCTGACGAGATATGCTTGCTGGTAAAGAGTATCACCTCTGACGGATTCATCTGGCCCACATCCGGAACCGGCGGAAGCGAGCTGAAGAATCCTAACTTCGCCTGTATTGGACAGCCAGTTAAGGTGATCGGGGATCTCGACACCATAACGGGTATGGTGGTCACCGTCACCGGCCACATCCAGACGGCCGAACAGAGGGAGACAGTAAAGTTCTCCTGGAAAGATGTATTCGTGGATGTCGGAGCTTCCAGCCGAGAGGAGTTGGAAAGCGCGGGTGTGAGACCCGGATCCCCCATAGTGTTCGACGTACCCACGCGGCGTTTGGGGAATCACATAGTCGGCAAGGCCATGGACGACAGGGCAGCTTTGGCAGTGATGACTTCCCTTCTGGAGGAAGTTCCGAAAGAAGACCTAAATTGTGAGGTCTATTTGACCTCGACCGTTCAGGAAGAAGTGGGCCTTGTCGGGGCCGTTCCTGCGATGGAGAAAGGATTCGATGTCGCTTTGGCACTCGACGTCGGGCTCGCCGGTGATATCCCGCCGGTGGGTATGGATCATTTCCCGGGGCGTCTCGGCGGCGGTCCATTACTCGGGTACAAGGATGCTTCGGTACATTATGATAAGGGTATTCTGGGTGAGATGCAGATGCTGGCTCGCGACAACGATATGAAAGTGCAGCCCGTAGTCTTCCTGCAGTACTCCAGCGACGGAGCGGCGTGGATCCGTCACGGGCTACCCTCGGCACTTCTCGCATTTCCGACGCGATACACTCACAGCCCATTCGAAACGGTCAACGAAAAGGATCTAGTCGATCTCCGCGAACTCATGGCCCTTTGGTTGCGTAAGGGATAAAAATCGGTGGCGATGTCTCGAGACTCTAGATGTGATCGATGGGGAGAGCTGATCAGCCCTCCCCATCTCATTACCAGTCGAGCAGGCAGTCATTCAAATCCATGGGGTAGGCGTTGGGAACCTGGCCACCATCCTCGCCGACGATGACGACATTCCCGTGATTGTAGCCAATTCCCCTGGCCGGGTCGTACAATCCCGGTTCATTGCTAAAGCACATTCCCCGCTCCAGGACGGTACGGTCCCCGGGCGATATGAATGGCGGCTGGTGTCCCTCCATCCCCTGACCATGGGCAGGCCGGTGGTAAACGTAATCCTGCACGCCGAGTTCCTGATAACGGAGAAGACACCTGCGGGCCACTTCCCCGCACGTTATCCCCGGTTTGCTCAACTCAGCCTGCAATTTGGTTACCTCGGTGTGAGCCTCCCAAAGCTTACGGGCGTGATCGGTCATCGGATCGATGTGTAGTGCCCGGTAATACTCGGCTGTGTGACCGCCGAGGGACGGCACCAAAGCTACCTGTACTGCATCTCCGGGTTCCAGGCGTTTGCGATAGGGCTGGTTGGGGTGGGGATATGCCGTCGTCCGTCCGGCCCTTACGCTACAGAACCTGAGCCCGCATCCAGAGCCCACGTGAGGTCTACCATCGACTTCCACCTCTGAGAATATGAGGTCCTCACCGAAGGAGCGAATCATACGGGCGACGTCGTGATCCCAAAGATCCGCTCCGTATTGTTCGATCAAATACACGGAATACTCCATTATCCGGTCTCCGAAGCTCACTGCCCTGCGGATTAGGGCCAGTTCCTCGGGAGTTTTTACCATGCGGAATCCCAGGGGGATGTCGGGTCTATCCACCAGTTTAACGTTAGGGATAGCCTGGCCAATGCGTCGAACTTCCCCCCGGGATAGGGGGCGATCGAAGGCGAGTTTGCCGGAAGTCATTCCGCGCTCGACGATACCTTTCGTCATCCAGGTCAAAAGATCCACGGTGTTGCCGGGATCGTCAAGGGTTCCTTCGTTTTCAGGATAATCGAAATAGGTCTCGTAGTCGTCCACCCACCAGGTCTCCAAAAGATCCACGTCCAAATACGGGGAGAAGAAGGTGGGTTCTCCCTCGCTAGGCACGAATAGGAAGAACGGTCTCTCCGTAACGCTGATGAATAGGCCGGTGAAGTAGATTATATTGGGTGCTTCTCGAATAACCATCCCCGCGATATCTTCGGCCCTCATGGTTTCTTTGAGCATTTCCATTCGCCGCTTATGCCATTCTATGGGGAGACGATTTGGGCCATCGATTATTTCGTACTTCGATTCGTACTGTGGTTCCGGATATCCGCGCAGTGTTTCTCGATTCCAAATGGGTGTGCTGGGCACGACGTCACCTCTTTCAGTTGCGGATGTACCCGTAATTTTCGACGTAACCGGCCCTCCTCCTCCGGTTCCATGGTAAACTGCCGAAAACATCCGAGCTGCTCGGGCGAGATTCGGTGACGGTGGCTAGAGTTGATGAGTGGGGAACATGGTAATCGCCCGCCCGGCGCGCGAGAAGCCGGCCCGGAGTTCATCCCTTCGGACCGGCTTCGTCAAGAAGATTTGATTGAGACGTCAGTGCTTCTGCTGTTCGAAGGGAGGTTTTGCCCCTTCGGGCAGCGGAAGCTCGTATTTGCGATCCCTGGTACTCTCCTCGAATTCCTTCCAGGCGGCCTCCAGAATATCTGGTTTCGTGAACAGATCGTAGGCCGAGGTGGCCAGGGTCTTGGCGGCGAGGTGCATCGCCTTGAAACCAATCCCGGATCCAGATGCCGCGGCGGCCTGCCAGCTGTGCGCGGCCGTGCCAACCGGCCAGGTTGCCGTGGTGAACTGGGCCAGCGGTACGATCCAGCTTACGTCGCCCACGTCAGTCGAACCAGGCATCACCTGTCCCTCGTCGTAGGGTTCCGCTATGCCCTGGTGCAAATCCTGCTCGATTATCTCGTCGGGCACGTCCTGCGCTTTCATCGTGCTGCGCTTTTGTCCCGGGGAGAAGGTCGCCACGAGATCCCTGGCGAACTGGATGTCCTCCTCGTCGAATTTGGGCGGGCCCAATTCCTTCATGTTTTCCGTGATCATGTCACCAAGCACTTTGTTGGGCAGGGTGTTGTAGCACGCCGCCAGGAATTGCCATTCGACTTCCGTCTCCGTCATCATGGTCGCGCCCTCGGCAATTTTCTTCAGGCGATCGAAGAGTTCTTCGACTTCGTCTCTCTCGGGGGAGCGAATGTAGTACCAGACCGCGGCACTGCCGGGGACGACGTTCGGTTCTCCTCCTCCGTCGGTTATCGAGTAATGGATGCGGGCATCGTCGATCATATGCTCACGCATGTAGTTCGCGCCCACGTTCATAAGTTCCACCCCGTCCAGCGCTCCACGACCCATGTGTGGAGCCGCCGCAGCGTGCGCCGGTGTTCCGGTGAAGAAGAACTGGACGGAGTTCATGGCCAACATGGAAGCCGCCCAAACGTGGTTGGTCGACATGGGGTGCCAGGTGAGGCAGGCGTCCAGATCATCGAATACGCCGTCACGAGCCATGAAGACCTTACCGACCAGGGTCTCCTCGGCAGGGCAACCATAGTAACGTATGGTGCCGGATATTTCGCCGGATTCGATGAGTTCCTTTAAGGCCATGGTACCCCCCACTCCGGCGGTACCGAGTAGGTTGTGGCCACAGCCATGTCCAGGTGCTCCCTTCTCTACGGGATCGCGTTCCGCAGAAACCTTCTGAGAAAGCCCGGGAAGTGCGTCGAACTCACCCAGTATGCCGATTACGGGTTTTCCGGAGCCGAATTCGGCCATAAAGGCCGTGGGCATATCGCCCATACCGGTCGTTATCTCGAACCCGGCTTCCTTGAGGGCCTCCTGTTGCAGCTTCGACGATTGTTCCTCGAACAGTCCTATTTCGGGATTTTCCCAGATTTCTTGGGCCATGTCCGTGAGAAATTCTTCCTTGTCTTCCAGCCAATCAATCAACTTTTCTTTGGACATGTTAAACCGCCTTCCCGTGCTGGAGATACTTCGAGGGTAGCGTATCGATCTTTGCATGGCCTGGAAGGTTTACTCGCGCCCATCTGTGCCGTATCATTATGCGAGATTGTGGGTGAACCGCTAACACTGCCGATAGAATGTCCTCACTGACATTCGCTGTAGATGATATTACTTCTCATTTCGTTAGTTCTAGGTATGAGCGCCGATTCCTCCTCGAATTGCGGAATGACCGACCGGTATCGCGGTTTTCCAGGCGATTTTGCGGATTGCTGGTCGAAACCCGTTGGCGGTGACGTCGCGACGGCTGACATCTCAGGTGTCATCGTGCGGATCCGCGTGGGGGATCGCATCTATGGCAGTAATTGTTATACGAGAAGGCCGGCCGGATCCGACCGGCCTTCTCTACCCTTGTGCTTCGCTTTTAACCTAATGTTCCAGCTGGTGGAAGGGTGGTTTGGCACCTTCGGGCAGGGGAGTCTCGTACTTGCGATCCTTGGTGGCTTCCTCGAACTCCTCCCAGGCGGCCTTGATCTTGCTTTCGTCCTGGAATAGATCGTACAGGGCACCGGCCAGCGTCTTTGCGGCTAGTTTCATCCCCTTGTATCCTATTCCGGAACCGGAGGCGGCCGTCGCCTGCCAGCTGTGAGAGGCCGTCCCGACCGGCCAGGTGGGCGTGGTGAACTGGGCCAGTGGTACGATCCAGCTTACGTCGCCGACGTCAGTGGATCCGGGCAGCACGTGTCCCTTATCGAAGGTTTCCGCGATCTCGTCGTGCAGATCCTTTTTTATGATCTCGTCAGGTGCGTTCAGGCCTTTCATGACGCTTCGTTTCTGGCCCTTTGAGAAGGTGCCGACGAGTTCTTGGGCGAATGCGATATCCTCGTCGGTGTAGTCCGGCGGTCCGGCTTCCTTCAGGTTATCCAGTATGACCTCACCGAGCGCGTCGTTGGGCAGCGTGTTGTAGCAGGCCGCGAGGAATTCCCACTCTACTTCGGTTTCGGTCATCAAAGTAGCGCCCTCGGCGATCTTCTTCAACCTTTCGAACAGTTCCTCGACCTCGTCCCTTTCGGGGGAGCGGATGTAGTACCACACCGAAGCCGTGGGAGGAACGATGTTGGGTTCGCCCCCACCATCGGTGATGGAGTAGTGAATCCTGGCCTGATCAATCATGTGCTCACGCATATAGTTGGCGGCGACGTTCATCAACTCGACCCCGTCGAGTGCTCCTCGACCCATGTGGGGAGCTGCGGCCGCGTGGGCGGGAGTACCGGTGAAGTGGAACGCGACGGAGTTCATAGCCAGGGAAGAAGCCGCCCAAACGTTGTTCGAAGACATGGGGTGCCAGGTGAGGCAGGCATCGAGATCATCGAACACGCCGTCGCGAGCCATGAAGACCTTACCTACCAGCGTCTCCTCCGCGGGGCAACCGTAATAGCGCACCGTACCGGAGACTTCTTTGGAGTCGATGGCTTCCTTCAGAGCCAATGCGGCGCCGACGCCGGCCGTGCCCAGCAGATTGTGCCCGCATCCGTGACCCGGTGCGCCCTTCTTCACGGGGTCCCTTTCGGCGCACACCTTTTGGGATAGTCCGGGTAGCGCGTCGTACTCACCGAGTATTCCCAGGATGGGACGGCCGGAGCCGTATTCGGCTACGAAGGCCGTGGGTTCCTCACCGACCCCGGTGGTTATTTGAAATCCGGCATCTCTTAGCGCGTTTTGTTGCAGTTCGGAGGCGTATTCTTCGACCAGTCCGACTTCGGGCTTTTCCCATATCTTGTGTGCTATGTCCCGCAGGAAGTCTTCTTTCTCGTCGATCCATGCGAAAAGATCTTGCTTGGACACGGACATCCACCTTTCCTTACGTGATGACTGGCACTCTGCGCTCGAGGGTGTAGGTAATTTGTCGCCAACCTATGCCAGCGGACTCAGGACGAATCGAGCATACCGCGCTCGAACATCCACCTTGCGACGAGTATCGTGCCGAATACCGACACTATGATCACCGCGTAGGATGGAGTACCGGGCAAGAACGCAAGGTAGCCGGCCTGCATCAACCAGGTCGTGAATCCACCGATCACCAGGGCCACGATTCCGACTTTGATCTCCGTCAGGGCGAACTGGACGAAGATAGCCCCGAAGATGGCCGGCAGGATATAGTCGAAGGCCTCGCGTATCTCCGGCGACAGGCGCTCGATTACGGCGGCACCCAAAATGACACCGATGGTCAAAACGACCACGTTTACCAACACCGAGGCGGCCACACCGAGGGTAGATATTATGGCACCCTCGTCGGTCCCCGGTTCAACATCGGCGGCTTCCTGGGCAATGGCGGCGCAGGGTAACCGCAGGTTGGATATATTACCCGAGAGGAAGGCTATATAGGTTCCCGGTATTCCCAAGACGGGGAAGTAGGAAATCGGCTCCACGATCCAAAACGCACCGCTCACGCTGAGGATGGAGACGAACCCGGCCACGATAGCGCCGGAGCTCGGCACGAGGCCGTAGACCGTCGCCAGGACAAGGACGGGACCGAAGGAAACCAGGGCGGCAGTCAGGTTGGTTATCATTCCCCATCTGGTAATGAAGGGTATGAATTCGTTTTCGAAGACGCCGTTTTCAGTTTGGACTTCATCGGACATGTAAGCACCCTCCATTCGTCAAACGAAGTGGGTTAAAACAGTGCGGCGATGATCATCCCGGCGAACATCGATATACCGAGGGACCATTCCTTGAGCCATTGGATGTTGCGGGTTCGGGCCAGGGTCAGCAGTATCCCCATCGTTAGAGCACCGGCTGCCCAGGCTATCGTCTGCTCATCGAAGCGCATGATGCGCTCGGTGGACATGTAGGCGAAAGCACCGAGCATAGCGGAGATGGTGATCACCGGCAGCAGGGCCTCGCGACCACCGGCCAGTGTTCTGCGGATGTTCTCCATCTGGGGAGTAAAGAGACCGGTTATGACGAGCCATCCGACCGCACCTAAGGTCATGGTCCAGACCGCGTTGGCAAAAACTATCCCGTCCATCTCGGGGGCACCCAGCGATACTCCCATGGCCTCGGTACCGAATCCGGCGGCCATCAGCTCGAACATCACCGATCCGATAAAGGAGAGGCGCATCCAGGATATGGGGCCGCCCATGCTAACCAGCAATGCCACCATACCCATAAGGATGGCTACGGCCGGACCGATGGCCGAGATCATGCCGCTTCGAAAACCGCTTTGGAGTTGGTCCTCGGTTAGTCCGATCTTCTTCCCGTCGGCCCACGCTCTGCGTAAGAATAAGATTGCCTGAAAGAGACATATCAATACGGCGAGCGACGCTGCGATCCATAACGGCAGGCTATTGGCAATGTTTAAGTAGTCCACGAATCATCCCTCCTTGGGTCATCGCTTCTCGGACATTTCACCTCTGCCTAGGCCTTCAGAATCGAGCACGAAGGATATGAGGGGCACATTCGACAAGTGCCTTTAGAATTACGCTTCGACAGGCCCGCGAGCATTCCTCCCGACGGCAGGCGAATGAATCGGTTTTGCTAGCCGAAATAAACTGAATACAGTACATGTGCTTGAGTTGTGTCGGAAATACCTGCAAAAATGGCGAACATCTTACTACCGACAGGGTGTGCGCAAGATGGGTTACAGTCTTATCAATAGATTTCAAAGGAGTTATAGTCTCTTTTTAGGGTGATGTGTGACGGATCCATCGTTTGCCCGGAATGGGAGCGACGATATAATTCATAATATGGGGATTTAGGGACATTCATGCATGCGCCGATTGCACCGATATGGGGGTGGTTAAGCGCAGAATATGTAAGTATCTTTGGGTATATATTGATTAAGGTCTCGCTATGCAATTCGCAGGTGAATTGGTGCTATGTGACGACATCTCGGGGGAGGTCGCCGGTTCCGCGCATCGATGCATTGTATGCCCCGGTTGCGATTCGAGGTAGTCCACATTAAAACTTTCGGGCTTTCGAGGTTACATCCCTCGCGGGAGGGCCCCTCGATCTTTACGGGGTGTGAGTGTCCTTGGTTGTCCGCATCTCGACCCGGCAGGATGATCGCCGGTGCTGGAGAAATCGGTTAGATGCCTATATAGTCGATTCCGGGTCTTCCAAAAGCCCGCTGGTCTAAAGAAGGGGTGAATGGTAATGGATATGCGCCTTATGAAGGTGGATTTGAGTGCCGGGGAAATCGCGGAGTTTTCGCCACCGAAGGAGTACGTGAGGTCTTATCTCGGTGGTAGCGGGTTGGCCTTCCGGTTGGCCGCCGACGACAAATTGGATGTCGACCCCCTCTCCGCGGAGAATCCCCTCTATATGATATCCGGACTCCTGACCGGCACCATCGTGCCCACGGCCTGTAAGGGCTCAGTGGTGGCCCGGTCTCCGCTGACCGGATTCTGGACGGAATCGACCGTCGGGGGGTTTTGGCCCAAGGCCCTGCGGTGGACTGGATACGCGGGACTAATCATACTGGGTAAGGCCGAGGAGCCTTCCTACCTTTACTTCGACGGCGAGGAGATGAAACTGCGATCCGCCCGCAACCTCTGGGGTAAGGACACCTTCGAGACGGCCCGCATTTTGCGCGAGGACCTGGGTGATGACGTGGAGGTAGCCTGTATCGGGCCCGCCGGAGAAAACGGCGTCCGTTTCGCCTCCATAATGATCGGAGGTGAAGACGCGCGGGCTGCGGGACGCACCGGCATGGGTGCGGTCATGGGTGCCAAGAATCTAAAGGCAGTAGTCTTCAATGGAAAAATCAAGCCGACGGTGGCCGACGCCGACGGATTGACCGCTTTGAACCGGGAATTGGTGCCCATCATAAAGGAACGGTCCGAAGCCCTCGGTCAGTTTGGTACTCCCGGCTCCATGCAGGCGGTCGAGTTTTCGGGTGATCTACCCATCAAAAACTGGTACCAGGGAAACTGGGAAGAGGGAGCGGCAGCCATAAGTGGTCAGAGAATGGGGACCGAGGTATTCGTGCGTCACTACGGGTGCTTTGCCTGTCCCATCAGATGTGGAAAGGACCTGCGGGTCGAACGCGGCGAGTTCGCGGGTACCGTGTCCTCCGCTCCCGAGTACGAGACCTGTGCCGCCTTCGGTTCCATGGTTTTGAACGACGACATGCATGTACTCATCGAGGCGAACGATTTGGCCAACAGGCTCGGTCTCGACACCATAACTACCGGCTCTGCGATCGCCTTCGCCATGGAGTGCTCCGAAAGGGGATTGATCGAAGACGACCTCCCGTGGGGATCTCCTGAAGCCCTTCTGGGTCTCATCAAGGATATCGCTCACCGCCGTGGCCTGGGAGACGTGCTCTCGAACGGATTGCGTGAGGCCGCGAAATCCATCGGACCGACGGCGGCGGAGTACGTGGTCGAGACCAAGGGGTTGGAGATGGCCTATCACGATCCCAGGGCGTTTACCGGTATGGCGATATCCTATGCAACCGGGGCCCGCGGGGCGTGTCATTTGGAGGGCTTAACCTACTACGTAGAGGGAGGTGCCTTCCCGGGTAACAAGGTTGGCCTCGAGGACGAGTGGGATCGGGCCTCGAGCGATGACAAGGCGATCCTGGCGAGCCGCATGCAGGACTATCTCGGCACTTTGAATGCGCTGGGTTTGTGCAAGTTTATCTTGCGCGGCCACATCGGCCCCCGGGAAGTGGCGGGATGGCTCCAAGCCGTGACTGGTTGGGAAGCGGATCACGAAGAAGTAATGAGGACCGGCGAGAGGATTTTCAATCTCAAGAGGCTGGTGAATCAAAAGCTCGGCGTCAGCCGAAAGGATGATCGGCTCTCGCCCAGGGTCATGACTCACCCGCGCCCGAGTGGAGGGGCCAAAGGTGTGTTGCCGCATCTGGGGAAGATGCTCAATGAATACTACGAGGTGAGGGGTTGGACAGAAGAAGGCCTCGTCTCGCGGGAGACCATGGAGAAATTGGACCTGGATTCCGTATTGGACGGTGAAGGAATTGAATAGGGATGAAGTACTGCGGGGGCAGCGAGAACACATCTACGGGTCCGTAACCACCTACTACGAAGAACCCATCGTCCTGGATCGAGGGAAAGGGATGCGGGTGTGGGATGCCGACGGAACAGAATACCTCGATTTTTTCGGCGGCATACTCACCGTCAGCGTCGGGCACTGCAACCCACGGGTCAGTGACGCGGTATGTCGACAGGCGGAGAGGCTCGGGCACACCTCTACTTTGTACGTGACCCAACCCCAGGTCGAGCTGGCGACACGTTTGACGGAGCTGGCCCCCGGAAACCTCCGGCGTGCCTTCTTCACCAACAGCGGCACGGAGGCGGATGAAACCGCAGTGCTTTCGGCCCAGATGTATACCGGTGCCCAGGAAGTGGTGGCGCTGCGTCACAGCTACAGCGGAAGATCGATGCTGGCCATGTCACTTACCGCCCACAAGAATTGGCGCATCGGTGGGAGTCACGTTGCGGGAATCAAGCACGCGGCCAGTCCTTACTGTTACCGTTGTGCCTTCGGGTTGGAATACCCCTCCTGCGATCTACGTTGTGCTCGCGACATAGAGGAACTGATCCAGACTACGACCTCCGGGGCCATCGCCGCCTTCATCGCGGAACCGATACAGGGCGTGGGCGGGTTCATAACCCCACCCCCGGAGTATTTTCAGGTGGCCTTGGAGATAGTCAAACGCCACGGTGGAGTGTTCATCTGCGATGAGGTTCAAACCGGATTTGGCCGCACGGGAGACAGTTGGTTCGGCATAGAGCACTGGGGTGTCGAACCCGATATCATTACTGGCGCCAAGGGAATAGCGAACGGTCTTCCGATGGGAGTAACCCTGGCCACCGAGGAGATAGCGGCCGCCTGGTCGGGAAGTACCATCTCCACCTTCGGAGGCAACCCGATCAGCAGCAGCGCCGCCCTGGCGACCCTGGATGTGTTGGAGTCAGTGGATGCTCCCAGGCGCGCGGCGAAGATGGGCGCTCGCCTCCGTGACGGGTTGGACGAGCTGGCGGAGCTTTACCCCTCCATCGGGGAGGTCCGGGGTATGGGTTTGATGCAGGGTGTGGAGATCGTGCGCGGCGACAGGGAACCGGCCCCGGATCTCGTGGACCAACTGTTCGAGGAAACCAAGAAGAGGGGGCTTTTGGTCGGTCGCGGTGGTCTCTACGCGAACGTTCTTCGCATATCGCCCCCGATGATCTGTGACGCGGACGACGTCGATCGTGCCCTCGAGGTGCTCGGGGAGTCCTTCGCGGCCCTGGGGGACACAGGGAAATGAAGGTCAAGGTTATCCTCAACGGCCACCTCTCCTGGTACGTCGAGGGCCAGAGTCGAGATTTGGAGCCGGATCTTCCCGCGCCGGCTACCGTGGGCGATCTCGTAGATCACCTGGGCGTGCCGGCCGTCGAGGTGGCCTTCGCTACCGTGGATGGCGAGCGGGTGGATATGGATTGCGTGCTCACCGAAGGTATGGAGGTATCGCTGATCCCGGTTATCGCGGGGGGTTGAGATGGCAGCAAAGAAGATAGTGGGAGTTGCGAGGGCCCCGTTTTGACGGGGCCCTCGCGGTTTGTGAAGGCTCGAGGGGGTTCGAGCTATCGACACCTGGGTTGAAGGTAAGACATCATGCGTTTCCCTCGAGGACGCTCAACGGCGTGGGTCGCAAAGGCGGGGGCGTCGCGAAGACGTGCCTCGATGTCCTGGGAGGGAAGGGATCCCCGCGCAACCCCCGTCTCACTACGGTTAGCTTGTCCACGGTTATCCCCGGCCTCCGGGCGAATACTCGAATCGATGGATGAGGGTAGTCCACCATGTACACGGGTACCAGCGCACATTCAAACTCACCCAAAAGTTTCACCCGGTGATGCCCGTCCAGGATGACCCGCGATTCGCGATCGACTATCACCGGTCGATATAGTATCCGGTCCCTTGTCAGCCTTTCGCGCAGTTCCCGGAGCCTCACGGGATCGACGTGTTCGTGCGGGAGCAGGTCCCCGGCGTTCACCAGGGCAAAGGCCGCCAGCGGCGGACTCGCCGATATGGGGTTGACCCGCTCGAGAGAAGTCATCGCGATTGGCTACTCCCTTCCATGGTGGGCAGGTGGGAGAGGGCGGCGTCAATTTC
>CAYLPL010000022.1:0-13312 GCA_964385545.1 uncultured Clostridia bacterium
GTTGCTCCCCGAGGATCTGCCGGTCTACGTGATGTGTGTATCCCACGACGGACCGCGTGAGTCCCGCCAGGCCTGCAAAAACGCCTGCATCGCGTGCGGGTTGTGCGTCAGGAAATATCCGGACGCCTACACTCTCGAGGATAACCTAAGTGTAATAGATTACGACAATTGTGACGGGTGCGAGGGTGCGATAGAGATATGTCCCACCGGTGCCCTCCAGCCTCCGCTGGAGGCGGCCCAAAAGAAAGAAGAGGCGAGTTAATAGTGGATAGACTGCTCCCGAAAGCGGGAGTGTTGGCGGTGGCGATCATCATCATGATCATCGCCACCGCTTTGCTTGCCTGCGCCAACTCCTCCGGAGAGCCGGAAGAACCTGAACCGGAAGAGACGAACCTGATTGAAGAGGATGATCTAATCCTCGGCACCCTCGTGACACTCAAGGTGCACGCCGATCGCGATCCGGAAATCCTGAGGGATCAGGTTCGCGAGGTAATGGACGAGATGCAACAGCGGGGTTGTCGCCTGAGTGTCTACTGCCCCGATAGTGAGACGAGGAGGGTCAACGCCTCGGCCGGTGAGCCCGTGGAGGTCTCAGATGAGTTCTACGAGTTGCTCGAGTACGGTCTTGAAGTGGCCGAGCGCAGCGACGGAGTGTTCGATCCAACGGTAGGTCCCCTGGTGGATCTTTGGGGTTTTTACACAGAGGAGCACCGGGTTCCCGACGAGGAGGAGATCGAAGAAGCGTTGAAGCTGGTCGACTGGCGCGATGTCGAATTGAGCGAGGGAACTGTTACCCTCAAGCCGGGGATGCGCCTGGATTTGGAGTCCCTACTAAAAGGCCTTATCGCCGATCATGCCGCCGACAGACTTCGCGAAATGGATGTGTCCGGGGCGCTGATCATATCCGGATCCAGTACCATAGCCGTAATTGGCGAATCAGACAGTGGTAGGCCCTGGAGGATTGGCCTTGAGCACCCGCGCAGGCCCGGGGATATATACGCTGCCTTGGAAGTACATGACGGCGAGCACGTCAGTACCAGCGGGGATTACCAGCGCTATTTTGTCGACGATGACGGAGTGCGCTACTCCCACATTCTGAACGCCAACACGGGCAGGCCGGTGGAGAAAATCATCGCTGCCACGGTGGTCTCCGGGAGTTCCCTGCGCTCCGACGGCATTTCCACCGCGGCCATGGGGTGTGAGCCCGACGAGGCCATCTCCTTTATTCAAAGCGGTGGCGAATCCGACGGTCTGGTCATAACCGGAGATGAGGAGATTCTGTACACCGACGACATGGATGCTCGGGTGGAGCTGTTGGACGGTGGATTATAGACGGTTATTCGGCAGATGGGATGTCGCGGTGGTGGTGCTGGTTTTGCTTCTCGCCGCGGGGAGCTGGTTCGTGTTCCGGGGAGCAGGTGACGGGCAGGCGAGCGAGGTGAGGGTAATGCGCCTTAGCTCCCGCGCCGAAGATGAAGTCGTGGAACGCGTCACGTTGCCGGCCGATGTGGAAATGTGGATAGATGGTGAGGTCGGAGGGTTATGGCTTCGCGTCGCCGGGCATGAGGCCGAGGTAGTCGACTCCAAGTGTCGCCAGCAGATATGCGTAAGAACTGGAAAACTCCGCACCCCCGGCGATCGCGCGATATGTGTCCCGAATGGGTTGATCGTGGAGCTGATAGGCGACGAAGAACCCTACGACCACATACTGCGATAGTCGAGTTCACCCCGGGATCATATCCTCGAGACGATCCATGGGTTCTTCAAGCGTGTGATTACCTTCCAGGGAGACTTCGGATCTCCCGTCCACCCGGATTTGCAATCGTTCTATGTGGGAAAATTCCGTCAGGGTGTTTGACTATTGCGACGATGACCATGGTCTCGCCCGCGTCCGGTCGCATAGGCGAAGGCGCGTGGCTCGAGACCTACCGTGGCTATAGCTTCCGAAACACCTAGCCGGAGTAGTTGGGTATTCGGGGCAACATCGAGGAGAGTGCGTCCGATTACGGCCCGGATATCAGTTCATTCAGGCTCCGACGCGAGATGTCGCCAACTCCATCTGGCGTGGGAATGAGCGGTACGGTAAGCACGTCGTTTTGGGTCAGCAATGCGAAATAGGTTACCGCCTTTGGATGCCAGCTCCACGCCAGTTCACGAATAATCCATCTCTCATCGAAGGCGCGATCGTCGCGGGCGGGGATTTCCGCGCCGACTCTCCGCGAGTCCACCCGGGGCGGTGACACCGCCCCGGGTGGAACTCAGTCAGCCCACCTTCTCTATGGATATGCTGAGTTTCATGCCATCGATTTCCGTCTCGAACACTTCGCCTTCGGGTCTTCCCGAGATGAAATCCGGGGCCAGGACCTCGTCGGCAATCAGGTCGCCGAAGTCTTGGAGAGCCAAAGAGAGCTCTCCTTCGGCGTCGTATACCACCCGGATCCGGTCGGAGACTTCGAGCCCGGCGCCTTTGCGGCTGTCCTGGATGAATCGGATTGCGTCTCGGGCCATCCCCTCGCGCCGTAATTCGGGGGTAAGGTCCGTGCTAACCGCCACGGTGAAGCCGCCTTCCGTCGCCGCCGCGTATCCCTCGCGATTATGCGTGCGGACGATCAGCTCCTCCGGAGCCAGGCTGAAGCCCTCGAGCGTTATGGATCTCTCTTCGGCCACGGCCGCGGCCACCTCCACGGGATCGGCCTTTGCCACCGCGCGCGCCACCTTCGGCATGTCGGATTGAAAGCGTGGGCCGAGAATTGAGTAGTCCGGCTTCACTTCGTACTCTATGAAGTCGGATTCATCAGAGACGGGTTCTATTCGCCGGACGTTGAGCTCTTCCAAAATGAGATAGTCCAGTTCGCGGTCCCAGTCTGGTCCGGCCACCATGATTGCCTCGAGGGGCTGGCGCACCTTAAACCCGGCGGCGTTTCTGGCGGCGCGACCCAGGGATGCTACCAGCCGGACCTTGGCCATTTCATTCTCGAGCGCGGAATCGGCCCATCCCTCCTCGGGCTCCGGGTAATCCGTCAGGTGCACACTCCTTTTGGCGTCGGGGTACACGGAAAGGACGAGATTCTGATAGATTTCTTCGGTTATAAATGGCATGAATGGCGCCAGGGCCCCGGTTAATAGGTTAAGGGCCTCGTAGAGGGTGACGTAGGCGGCCAATTTGTCGCGACGATCGGATTCGCTGCCTTCATTGCCCTTTCGCCAAAAGCGTCTTCGGGATCGACGAACGTACCAATTGGAGAGATCGTCGGTGAGTCTTTCCAGCGATCGCGCTGCCTCCGCCGCGTCGTAATCTTCCAGGGCTGCGTCGGCCCTTTTTAAGGTGGAGGTCAGCCGTGCCAAAAGCCAGCGGTCCAGTGGTGGCCTATCTTCGGGGGAGATGCTTTCGGCGGTGGCCGGATTGAATCCGTCTATTCGCGCGTAGGTGATGAAGAAGGAGTAAACATTCCAAAGGGGAATGACGAATCGGCGCCTGACGTCATCGGCCGTGCCGTAACCGAAAAGGACGTTCGAAAATGGATTGCTCGAGATGTAAAGCCAACGCATCACGTCGGCTCCCATTTCCGCCGCAGCCTCTTCGAACATTATGGCGTTCCCGGCGCTCTTATGCATTTCCTCGCCATTTTCGTCCAAAACCAGCCCGTGCCCCAGCACGGTTTTGAACGGAGGACGTTTGGTGAGGCCGGCGCTCATCGCCAAGAGGGAATAGAACCAGTTTCTGAACTGTCCTGGGAAACTCTCGGTTATGAAGTCTGCCGGAAACCATTTCTCCCAATAGGAGGGATCCGTGAGATAATGAAGGGTGGAATAGGCTACGATACCGGCATCGAGCCAGGGATTACCCACATCCCGTATCCTCCTCATGCGCCCGGCACAGGCGGGACACTCGATTTCCACCCGGTCGATCCAGGGACGGTGGGGAGAGTGGCCCTGGAACTCGTCCCAGCCCGCCACGGCGCGCCGTTCGAGTTCCTCGTAGCCACCGATGACGTCGAATTCCCTGCACTCGGAACAGATCCATATCGGTAGCGCCAGTCCCCAGTATCGTTTCTTGGAAATCATCCAATCGCTCATGTTGCGCAGCCAGTCGAGTTCGCGTTCCAGGCCGAATTCGGGTATCCAGCGAATCTTCTTCGTGACATCCATGATGTCTTCGCGCCACGGATCCATGGCGATGAACCATTCGTCCACCAGGCGAAATACCAATTCTTCTCCGCAGCGCCAGCACACGGGATACCGGTGCGTAATCTCTTCGATCTTCAGGGTACGGCCACGTTCCGTCAGCACCTGGACTATGAGTGGATTCGCCTCATGGACGTCCAGGCTGGAAAGAAAACCGTATCCTTGCAGGTAGGCTCCGCTCTCATCGATCGGTGCCAGGACGGGAAGATCGTGCTCCAGCCCGAGTTGATAGTCCTCGCGACCGCAGCCGGGGGCGATATGGACGCATCCCGTTCCTTCTTCGGGATCCACCTCGTCCCAGGGGATTATCGTGGTGGTGACGGACTCTCGGACCGGTAGGTCGGGAAAAGGTGCGGTGTAGCTTCGCCCCAGGAGTTTGCTGCCTGGGAATCTTTCTACGATTTCCACGTCCTGACCGAAGATACGTGTGGCTGCCTGTTCGGCGAGGATGAATATCTCACCGTCGACCCGGACGCGGGCGTAAATCTCGTTGGGGCTGACGGCCACGGCTACGTTGGCGGGGAGCGTCCATGGCGTGGTGGTCCAGATCAGCAGGTTTGCCTCTTCGTCGCACAGGGGAAGGCGCACGTAAATGCTGGTATGGGTGAGCTCTTTATAGCCTTCCGTGACAATTTCGTGTTCACTGAGACCGGTACCGCAGCGGGAACACCAGGGCATCACGTCGTGACCCCGATATATGAGCCCGCGCTCGTGCCTGGTCTTTAGGAAGTGCCAAATGGTGTAGTTGTTCTCCTCGGACATGGTGTAATAGGAATTTTCCCAATCCATCCAATAACCAAGACGTTTTGACTGTTCTGTTTGGATCCCGGAGTATTTGTAAACGCGTTCTTTGCACTTTTGGATAAACTCGGCGACGCCGAACTCTTCAATTTCCCTCTTGGAGTTGAGGCCCAGTTCCTTCTCCACCTCGACCTCCACCCAAAGCCCCTGGCAATCAAAGCCGTTTTGATATCTCTGCTCGTATCCATGCATGGTCCGGTGGCGCTGAAAGAGATCCTTGTAGGTCCTACCCCAGGCGTGGTGAACTCCCATGGGATTGTTGGCTGTTATCGGTCCGTCCAAAAAAGAGAATCTCTCACCGGCGGCGTCATTTTTTTGGGTGTACTCGGTGCGTACTCCGTCGCTTTCCCACCACTGGAGTATACGCTCTTCCATCTGCGGGAAATCTACTTCATTGGGTACAGGTTTGAACAACTGAATCCTCCTTCGATCGATCACCCATGCCGTCCGACATCGCGAAACAAAAAAAGCCGTCCCATTCATGGGACGGCGCAAAGAGTGCGACCGCGGTACCACCCATCTTGCCTCGCCGAATGTACGACGAAACCTCTCGGTGGAGCGCAAGCTCCGGGGATAACGGTCCCCGCCGGTGGTTACTACTCGGTCGACCTTTCGAACCACAGCTCCGGAGGGATACGGTACGGGGTGGCCGACCCGGATCTCAGCGGACCGGGTTCTCTGTACGGCACATGATCCGCGCGCTTGTCTCCTTCATCGCTCTTTCAGTATTCGACATAATAGCACACCGATCCCGCATAGCCAAGCATAATGGTGCAATAATACATTTCGAATGTGGGCTCCAAAGGGGAAACGCGATATGCTCTAGAAAGCAAGTATGGCGAGGTATTGAGAGTCGAAAGGGGAATCGCAGTGGTTGCCGAGCCGCGCTGGGTGAAACAATACGAAGAATTCGTCGACGAACTGCTAAAAGACAATGGTATCCCCGGGATGTCGGTGGCTGTAGCGCGTGGCGATCGAATCGTCTATTCTTCAGGTTTCGGTACACGCGATCACGAAACCGGGGAGACCGTGACTTCGAATACCTTGTTTGAGCTGGCCTCGGTGGGCAAGTCCATGACAGCGTTATCGATCATGATGCTGGAGGAGCGCGGAGGATTATCGGTGGGAGACCCGGTGACGAGATATCTGCCGGAATTCCGCATTGGACCCGCGGAACCTGCATGCGCGGTAACGCTAGGACACCTCCTAAGTCACACTTCCGGATTGCCGGCGACCGGCGCCCTCAAGCGTGCCTCGCGCGATTCCCTGGAGAAGGTAGTAGTGAACGCCCTCCGGGAGGAAGGGGAGTGGGAATCCTGGGAGAGGGGAAGGGACATTCGCACCTCGGATGACTTGCTTTCTTACCTCGCCCGCGAAGAGGTGCGTCCCCTGGGACGTCCCGGGGAATACTTCTCCTACTCGAACGACGGGTTTGCTTTACTCGGGGCCGTGGTGGAGGTGGTGGACGGGCGCCCCTTCGGCCGCTTCGTGCGTGAAGAGATCATCGAACCCCTGGGGATGGGGACCACGACCCTCGACCCCGATCCACCCTCGGGGTCCGATGTATCCGTCGGGTTCGCCCGGATAGGGGAGGAAGATCCGATTCCTTTCCGTCGCTGGGAATACGCACCGGCAGCCACTGCCGCCGGTTTCATACGTTCTTCCGCCGAGGAAATGATGCGTTATGGTGAGATGCTGCTGGGCGGTGGAAAGTTTCGCAAGAGGAGACTGGTGTCCTCTTCGAGGATAGCTCGGATGGCGTCGGCAAGAATACCAATTTCACCGGAGACCCATTACGGGTACGGCCTCGTGCGACGGTCCGATTATCGCGGTGTTACCCTCGTCGAACACGGAGGAGGGGGCCTGGGTGTCAGGACAAATTTCGGCATAATACCGGAGCTGGATGCCACGATAATGGTCATGGCCAATGCCGCCTGGGCGCCGGCAGGTCGTCTGTGGTTCGGTCTGGCCAACTGTCTTTTGGGAGTGCCTCCTGCCGAACCCCGAATCATTCGCACGACGGTGGAGCTCGACGAATGCCAGCTGAGACGCTGGGAGGGGTTCTACGGGACCGAGGAGGGGCACGACCTGCAGGTGAAGGTCGGCGACGGTCCAACCATTGTTGCCCGAGGGAACGCGATGGAGTTGAAACCGACCGGCCCGGGTGCCGCCCTGGTTGAGATGGGTGGCGAACTCCAGGAAATCGATTTTATGACCGGCGTTGATGGTAAGGTCGCAGCCCTGTTTTTGGGGCATAGGGTGGTGCCGCGAAGGGACGATGCGGGAAGCGCTGCTTTGTCTACGTGGAATAGGGGGAACCTCAATAATGCCCGACACAGCTGAGGAGTCTTATGGTGTTTTGGCCATCAATCCCGGCAACACTTCCACTAAGGTGGGGATGATACGGGTGATGGGAGGTGAAAAGACTCCGGCGGTGGAGGTTCTGAAGGAGTCCACACTGATCCACGGCGATGAAGAATTATCGCGTTTCGAAGGCATTCCCGATCAGATGGACTACAGGCTGGGTGCCGTCGAGGATTTCCTTGCTGATTACTCCGGAGAAATTTCTGCAGTGGTGGGGCGAGGAGGACTCTTGCGTCCCATCCCGGGGGGGACCTACGCGACAAACGAGGTGATGTTGGAGGATCTGCGTCGGGGATACGGGGGGCACCACGCCTCCAACCTGGGTGGGCTTCTCGCTTCTGCCGTCGCGCGCCGACGGGGTGTTCCTTCTTTTGTCGTGGATCCCGTCAGCGTCGACGAGATGGATCCGGTCGCCCGGATTTCAGGTCTTCCCCAAATCGACAGGATCAGTCAATGGCACGCCCTAAACTGCAGGGCAGCGGCTCGCCGTGCGGCCCACAACCTGGGGAAACAGCCCGACCAGGTTAACCTGGTGGTGGTCCACATGGGCAGCGGGATCACGGTGGTAGCCATGGAACGGGGTAGGGCGGTGGATGTCAATAATGCCGTGGCCGAGGGTCCCTTTGGTTCCGATCGAGCCGGTGGATTGCCGGCGACCGGCCTGGTGGATCTCGCTTTCAGCGGAGAGTACGACCATGCGCAATTGCGACGCATCCTGATGGGAGGGGCGGGTCTTTACGCTTACCTCGGGACCACAGACACGCGGGTAGTTGAGGAAATGGTTGCGGCGGGAGATGAAAGGGCTTCATTGGTCTTCGAAGCGATGGTTTATCAAATCGGTAAAGAGATAGGTGCCATGGCCGCCTCATTGCGGGGGGAGATCGACGCGATCGTTCTCACCGGAGGCATGGCCCGTTCCGATAGAATCGTGGATTCCGTCGTCGGCAGGATCGGTTGGATTGCCCCGGTTACGGTCTTCCCCGGAGAGGACGAGTTGCGCTCTCTGGCGCTCGGGGCGTACCGGGTTTTGTCCGGTCGCGAGCGCCCGAGAAGGTACCCGGATGCCGGAAGGGAATGGAGCTGAAGTGAATTATCGCGAGGCGGTATCCTACCTTTTCGATCTCGGCAAATTCGCTCCCACGCCGGGTATGATGCGCATGCTGCCCCTGCTCGAGCGACTCGACAATCCCCATCGAAACTTCCGGGTTATTCACGTGGCGGGAACCAACGGGAAGGGATCGACCTGCGCCTTCATCGATTCAATCCTTCGCAGTGCCGGGGTGAGCACTCTGCTGTTCACGTCGCCGCATCTGCAAACCGTCCGGGAACGGATGAGAATAAACGGAGAAATGATATCCGAGGACGAATTTGCGCGACTAATAACCCGAATAGCACCTTTGTGCCTCGAGGTGGAAGAAGTGACGGGAGAGCATCCCACGTTCTTCGAGATTCTCACGGCGGCGATGTATCGCTGGGGGCAAGATAGGGAAGTCGAGTGGGTGGTCCAGGAGGTCGGCCTGGGTGGCCGATATGACGCGACAAATGTCGTAGCGGATCCCCTGGCGACAGTTATCACCGACGTCGATTTGGACCACACGGAGATACTCGGTTCGACCCTGGGCGAGATCGCCAGAGAGAAAGCGGGAATAGTGAAACCCGGGGTGCCCCTGGTGATGGGACCCTTGGAACCCGAGGCACGTCGGGTGGTCCAAGAGGTGGCCCGGGAGAAGGGAGTTCCTGCTTACTCCGTCACCGTAGGCGATGGCGAGGTTCCCCGTCCCTCATATCACCCCGGGGATATCTCGAGAGGAGGTGCCTCCTTTTCCTATCTCGGCATCGCCCGGGATCTTCCAGCGGTGCGAATCGAGATGCTCGGAGGGCATCAAATGAGAAATGCCGCCTTGGCTTTAGCGACGATGGAGTTGATCGATGACATACTGGGTTTGGAGGATGGGCTGCTACTTGCGGGAATGCGAGGGGCTCGTTGGCCGGGACGCGTCGAAGTCGTCTCGACCCATCCCCTGGTGATCATGGACGGGGCTCATAATCCCAGTGGGGCGCGGGTGCTCGCGGTTTCCCTTCGGGAGCTATTCCCCGATCGGCGCATTCACGCCGTTATCGGAATAATGGGGAATAAGGACTTTCGGTCCATGCTGGGAGAGATGAGCGATTGTATCGACGGTCGCGTGGTGACCACCCGTGCGCCGGTACCGAGGGCAACTCCTGAGGATGAACTGGCCGAGGCCGCTGACACCATCTTGACTTTCGCGTCGGGCGTCAGTGCTCTCCGGGATCCCGACGAGGCCCTGGAAGCGGTACTGGCGAAAGCCCACGTAGACGACGTAATCGTCGTGTGGGGGAGTCTCTATCTCGTCGGCGCCCTCAGGAGCAGATGGCAAAAAAGGGCATCCGAGCGCTGAGACGGTGCACCCCTGGTCATCCCGCGCGACGGATAGCCCGGTTGATGTCGTGTTCCTCGTGGTAGTGATGGATGGCCAGCGAAGTCCCGAAGGGCCCCACCATTTCAAAAAACAGTATGGACAGCAGAACCACGTTCAAGATCAATCCAGCCGATGTCGGCGCGATTTTTTCTGCCATGGCGGCGAGGATCAGCGAGAGCGCACCCTGCGGCATGAGAGCCGTACCCAGATAGAACCCGGTATTTAGGGTCAGGGGACAGTAGGTGCAACCGAGGGTGGACCCTACGCCTTTTCCCAGCGAACGCGCGAAGATGTAGACCGCCAAAAGCAGTGGGGCCCCGAGCAAAAGACCCGGCTGCAGGTGCGCCCCGAGGTAAACGAAGAACATCATGTATATGAAGTCGAGGAATTCCTCGAACTGATGCCAAAATGCCCTAGAGTACCTTACCGAGTTTACCAGTACCAGCCCGGCGATCAATCCGGCGACGGGAGGTGCCACGGGAGATACCGGTGCGAGTGCCAAAAACGACAACAGGATACCGATGACCAGACCACTTCGGTGACCGTATTCCCTCAATCGGGGGAGTCCCCACACCAGTAGTGCACCCCCGGTCAACCCGGCCAAAAGCACGACGACTACACCCACGACGTTGACGGGCGCGCCTCCGGTGGTATTCTCCCAGGCGAAGCAACCCGCTATAGCGATGACCACCGCCCCGGCTGCAGTTGCAACGACGTCATCCAAGGCGACGGTTGAGCGCAACAGCCGGGTCAATCTCCCGCGCGGGGTGTATTGATGGAGTACCAGCCCGACGGTGGCAGCGGCCGTGGGGGTGGCGGTTGCGCCGAGTATTAGGGACACGATGGGGGAACGGGTGACCAGGTAACAGCCGACAGTCACGGCTACGAATGTCGTGGTTCCCTCTCCGACGGCCAACATTAGAGGTGTGCGCCCCTCGGTCCTAAGCCTGGTCAGTTCCAGTTCCCTTCCCACCATGAAGAGGGTGAAAGTAGAGACCCCGGCAGTAATGGGGACCAGCTCGTCGAGGAGCTCGACTCCGATGATCCCGATTCCGAGAGGACCCAGGCCCAACCCGACCAACAGGTAGGCTCCCACTACCGGGATTCCCAACCGGGTGGCCAGCCAGCGTACGATCATACCGGCACCGCCCAGAGAGGCAAGCAACAAAGGTACGTTATGGCTCACCGCAGAAGATCCACCGGCGGCGCTGGCCATCATAGTTAAACTTGGTCCCGGGATCATTCGCCGCAATGCTCCAACTTATCATTACATCCTCCCCAGACCGTGGCCACGGGCAAAGTCAGCATCATACCGCTTCCCTCCTGGGAGAATCCATCCATGATATCAAGGATCGTCTCCTGGGCGCGAGCCAGGACAGTTTCATCGCGGATCAAAGTAAACAATGTGTGATTGTGAGTCCTCAAACCTTCCTCCAGATGCCTGAGGCCTCCGAATAGCGGCAACGATCCGGAGAGAGTTCTGCCCATTCCAGTGGTTTCGATGACCGTCGCTCCACCCACCCCGGCTTTGCGGAGAGCACCGAGTATCGAACCAAGATCGTCTCGTCGGTTGATGATTACCAGTAACAGGTGTGCGTTCACGTGGTTCCCCTCCTTTGGTAAAGTTGCATTTCAGCCAGCGTGTTCCGCGGTCGATTGGCCAGCTTCTCCGGCTTTTTTGAGAGCGAAATGGGCCATTGGGAAGGCGAAGACGGTGTATATGGCCGACGACGCCAGGATAACGGCACCCGCCACTTCTTGCAGTTCGGGGAAATGAGTTCCCACGAGGGCGACCAACCCGACGTTAATTCCCGTTTGGGGAAGCAGGGTGGGCCAAAGGTACCGGAGGACAGTTGGGGGAGCCTTGGTCACCGCTGCCCCCGCGCCGGCCCCAACTGCCTTTCCCAATCCGCGGGCGAAAGTGTAGGTGAGAGTTACAGGGATGGTAACCCCCAGCGCGGCCGGATTCAACGATGCTCCGATTCCACCGAACAAGATTACGTGCAGTGGCGCCATAACCTCATCGAGACTGTGCAACAGGTTGGCAACGTAAGGATATAGGTTCACCGCCGTGGCTCCCAGGGTCAAACAGGTAAGTAACGGCGAAGTATGCCAAAGGTGCGACAGGCCGGACGCCAAAAACACCGAAGTTAATGATGCTCCAAGGGCAAACCCGTGACTCGGTGCTCGCCGTAGGACGTGGGCCAGCGCGAGACCGAAGAGGAGGCCTATGAGAAGGGAACCCAGTATTTCGATCAAGGGTACGGTGGCGGCTTCTGACAGAGCCAATTCCCCTCCGGTGGCCAACACGGCAATGGGTATCAATAATGCGAATAGCACTATTCCGATGGCGTCATCCAGGGCGACGACACCGAGACAGGTTCGAGTCACGGGTCCGGAGGCTCCGAGTCCCCGGATGACCAGGAGTACCTCTGCCGGAGATGTCGCCGTGGCCATGGCTCCCAAGAGAAGGGAGAGGGGCAGGGATCGAGATACGGCGAACACGCCCAGCGCCACCAGGATCACGGTTGTCACTGACTGTATGAAGGCGATGGGTATTATTCCAGTTTCGATGCGCCTAACTGCAGCGATATCCAGCTCGAGCCCTATGGTGAAGGCGATGAAGGCCAGGGCCAACTCTTCGACGAAATGCATTTGGGCGATGGCTGGACCATCTATTAATCCCAGGATGCGAGGACCCAAAAGGAATCCCATAATTAGGTATCCCGTTACCTCGGGAAGGCCGAAACGATGAAAGAACTTTGCTCCGATAAGCCCGGCGATTACCAAAAAGCCCAGTTGAGCAGCGTAATCCAAAAGATCCGCCTCCGTCGGTGTGGATGTTAGTGCGGCGCGCAGTCCACCCCATTTGAGGATAGGCTTCGATGATCGGGTAGTCAATCTATGATCCACCTCGGCGGACCTCATCATCCGATGGGATCGCGGGCGGGGGAGGTCGATATCCGGTTCATCGAGGCGGGGAAAACCTCAGTAGTAAGAAACCGATGATCAGTGTCGCGGCTACCGCTAAGAGAACCATCTCCCATCCCGTCAAGATCAAGAGTGCGCTGTAGATCACGATCCCCGCCAGGGCGGAGAACTTCAGGAACGCAAGATAGAAGTCGGTGAGTTCAACATCGCCGTGGAATTGGATACCTCGGCGGAACAGCAGGTAGGCTTGCTTGGGATCGATGAACATGTAGATTTCCATAAAGATCAGTACCAAGGATATCACATACAATAGGATACCCATTCCCAGCCGATCGTTCCTACCGCCGGGGGCGAGCCCTGGATCCGGTTTAGGTATGTCACCGGGACCTTTGGGAGCCGTCGCGTTTTCGACGTCGTCGCCAGCGAGGATCGCGACGGCACTTCCCGCAGTTAGCGTAGAGATCAGTACGACCACGAGTACCGCCGTGCAGGTGAATTTAATCATCGGTGAATCACCTCCTTGGGGAAACTGATGCCTCAAATAGATTCTGCCCCATGCTGGTAGTTGAGCGTTTACCCTGTCAAGGTGT
>CAYLPL010000023.1:0-13026 GCA_964385545.1 uncultured Clostridia bacterium
GCGTAGGCATTGGGATGTGCCCGCATGTAGGGCGGACGCTTTACATCGTAGGTGTCGTCGACGGAGAAGGTGTCTAAGGCGACCATGGTGCGTGGATGTCTGAAGAAGACGCGATGGGGTATTTCCGATCCGGGCGCCGGGTAACTTTCGGCCCGGGGATCCTCTACCAGCAGATCGAAGAGGGTATCCAGGGCGTCAATTCTTCGCTCTTCGGCGATGTCTGCCAGGGGGCGTTCCACCAGGGAGGAATCTTCGTGGGCCGCGATGATGATTCCCGAGGCCCAGCCGGGGCTGGTGATCGGATTGAGGCTGTACCACTTACCGGCCTCTATGTAAGCTCGTACCTGTTCTCGGAAATCGGGGGCACGCAGGTTGCGGGCCAGGCCCTCGAGATCCCCGGACATCTTTAGCCACGGGGCCAACCCGGAGGCGAGAAAACGGGCACTGAGGGTTCCTCCATCGGTGTTGGGTATGACGTCCCAGTGAACGTCCAGACCTTCCTCTATCGCTTCCTCGAGCGTCCGTAGGGTGAGCCTTGCACCCTCCCGTATCAACTCATCCGGGCTTTCGGGGAAAACGGAATATCCATTTAGGACGTGGGATATCTGTACCCTGGGAACCTTAGCATCCCGGGCGATCTGGAGTGCTTCTCGAAGTCCCTTGATCAAAACGGGATTGCCCATTCCCTGCCTAAGGCCGGTACGCCGCCAGTGGCTGGTGAAGATGCCGCCCCGTCGGGCGACTTCTCCGATGACGGCGACCAGCTCTTCGTGACTGGCGAAGGCCCCCGGGGCGTAATCCAATCCGTTGGATATCCCGCGGACACCGTCGTCGACGGCCCGGTTGACCATGGTCTTCATCTTTTCTATCTCATCCTCTGTGGCCTCGCGGCGATAATCGTGGCCCATCACCGCCCCCCGAACCGCGTTGTGGCCCACCAGGGGGACCAGGTTGACGCCGGGGCGGCGAGCGCGCAGTTTTTCAAAGAACTCTCCGAAGCTGCGCCAGTCGAGCTCGATACCGTGGTGTTCTCGCATGGCGTCGGCGGCCGGTTCGAGATCGGCGACCACCTCGTCGTAGTAGATGCGGGGGTTAACGTCGTACCACCAGTCCCAGTCCCAATATCCCTGGAGGTAGTATTTGGTCAGCGGTGCCGGCCCGGAACCACAGTTGCCTCCCACGACGGTGGTTATACCCTGGGTGCGGTAGTTTTCGGCGCCGGGATATATCATGAGGGTCTTATCGGCGTGGGTGTGGGCGTCTATTAGTCCTGGCGTTACCGTGAGACCGTTCGCATCGATTACAGTTTCCGCTTCGCAATCCTCGAGACGGCCCACCGCCGCGATTTTATCGTTTCTTATGCCGACATCGGCGGAGAAGGCGGGCTCCCCGCTACCGTCAACCACCAGGCCACCTTTGATCAGTATGTCGAAGTCCACGCGCGAATCATCCTCCCATTTCGGTGCTTTGTCCTACCTCCCAAGGATACTCCAATCATCTTCGGTAACCTCCCGGGTAAAAGAAAAGGGCCCGCAAATGCGGGCCCCGGATCATCGGTCATCTAAGGAATTGGGTTACTCTTCTTCCGGAACATCGTATTCTTCGAGTCGATCGAAATCGAGTTCGTGTGACTTGATCCATTCGATGAGCTCGGGATTTTCTTCGAAAGGTACATTTTGCAGTTCCTTCGGATCGAAGTCTTCGTCGCCGGAGAATATCGGCCCGAAGGCCCCGGTTATCTCGTCGCCTTCCATCGTTATGGCATAGGCATTACCGGTGCCGCGATGTTTCAGGATACTGCGTAACATCCTATCGCCTCCCAGATACTGTCTTATTGCTTCGAGAACGATGCTGTTGATCGAGCGCCTCGATTTGTATCCCTCCCACCGAAGACGTTCGTGGACTTGTGGAGGGATTCTCAGCCCGAGACGTCGATAGTTCATCCTCATCACCTTCTCATTAAAATCATAGCACAATGACAGCATGCTGTCACATTGGCGTATAGCTATTGTCGTTCTCGCGTGCGTAGGGATCTTTGGCGCGTTCCCGGGTATGGCATCGCGTTCGAATCAGCGCCACGGTATCCCTTTCGTCCATCGCCGCGATTTCCCATCCCAGGTTCTGCTCGATGAAGAGGAAAGTCTTTCGCGAGTAGAAACGGACGTGGGTAGGGTCTTTATGATACCACCATTCGGGGAAATCCCGTGGTCCCGGGTGTAAGCGCGTCATGACGGCGAGCAGCCCATCGGAAGGGAGCATCCGGTGGAATCCTCGCCATGCCCCCGCGGCGTCCCGAATGTGTTCCAACACTTCCGTACTGGTGATGACGTCATAATGAGATCGTAAAGCTTCGACCCTCGGCGCAAAGTAGGGGTCATACAACGCGACCTCGAATCCGTGTTCGCGCAGGAGATCCGCGAGCACCGGCCCGGGCCCACAGCCGAACTCGAGCACCCTGTTACCCTTGGCGAAGGGAAGTACGGCTCGCTCCATGAAGCGCGTGAGCATACGGACGTAACCCTCGTTTCCATGGGTATTCTCGTGGGTGAGATAACGTTCCTTTTCCGCCTTTTGGCCGGGGATGATCTCGGGCGCGGCGAATATCATATCGCAGCGGGAACAGTGAAAGTAGCCGCCTCCGTTCGACGACATGTCGATGGCGTAAACGTCTCCTTGCGATAGACAAAGGGGACAGTGAGGTTGGGAATCCCTGGATCTCGGCATCCTTGTCATTCACCTTCTGTCTTTTGAGATTCTATCAGCTGGGGGAGGAAGGTGAGAATCTCACAAGTCTTGCACGATGTCCCCTGCCGGACCGTCTCCATTCCCTGGGACGTCACGACGGAGAGAATTGATGATCCCGGCACAGTATCCCGGGGCAGGCGTTGTCTCGTGGTCAGTTCATTTCCCTTAGGAGAGCTTCATGCCCTGTGAAGGGGAAAAGGGAGAGGGGGAACCGTTTGGTTCCCCCTTTGGAGCGAATGAGCGGATGGTCAGTCTATCCAGCCCTTCTCTTCTACGAAGTCACGGGCTACATCCTCATAGTCGCGCTCCTCGACGTCTACCTGGGCATTGAGACTCGACATGGTTTCGATGTCGAAGGCATCCCACATGACCGACAAGACCTCTTCGATCTGCGGGAATTCTTCCAGGGTATCGTTTCGGGCCACCAGCGCGCCGTCGTACGGCGGGAAGAAACCCTTGTCGTCCTCGAGGATCCTCAGATCCAACGCGGAAACCCGCCCGTCGGTGGAGTATGCTATTGCCGCGTCGACTTCCTCCTCGGCTACAGCACGGTAGAGGAGCCCGTAGTTCATGGAGTGGCCGCGGGCGAATTCCAGATCGTAGTATTCGAGGAAGGCCTCCCAGCCGTCGCCCGGACGGTCTTTGAAGGTCGCATCCATCGAGACCTCTATTTCCGGAGCAATCTCGCGGATGTCGCTTATCGTTTCCAGGTCGTGTTCCTCGGCAAATGCGTCTCGGACACACAGGGCGTAGGTGTTATCGAAGCCCAAGGGTGGGAACCAGTGAGCGTCGAATTCTTCGTCGAATTCTTCCTTGACGTAGTCGTAAACCTTCTCCCGGTCTCTCCATTCGTCGGTTATCTCCTTCTCCAGCACACCCGCAAACTGGGTCCCGGTCCAGGAGACGTAGAGGTCGAAGTCGCCGGATTCCATGCCCGAATGCAGGACAGTGGATCCCTGGATATTACGGGTATGGGTTACGTCGAGGTTTCCGTTTTCCTCCAGTAGTACCTTGGCAATTTCTGCGAGAATCCAGGGTTCCGAGAAGTCGGTGGAAGCTATGGTGATGGAACCCGAAGGCATATCGTCATCCCCGTTATCCGGGGATGGTTCGGAGTCACCGTTTCCGCCGCATCCGGCGGCCAAGAGGGCGAGGGCGAGCATCGCCGTCGTCAGGATCAGGGCCAGCATTTTCTTATTGGTTGAAATCATTCGATTATTACCTCCCATTTGGGTATTTCCTCATGGTTGGCTGGATATCTGAGATTGCGCTAGACGCTAGACCTTGAGGCCCCTGGGTGTTACCCAGTCCTCGAGTTTGCCCAGTATCAGGTCGGCCACTATTGCCAATACGGCGCTGGGAATGGCCCCCAGCAGTATTAGATCGTCGCGGACCAGTCCCAGCCCCGTAACGATGAAGTGACCTAAACCTCCACCCCCGATATAGGCCGCCAGGACTGCTGTGCCGATGATGATGACTGTGGAAGTCCTTATTCCGGCCATTATCACGGGGAATGCCAGAGGCAGTTCCACCTTTGTGAGCATTTGCAGGTCGGTCATCCCCATACCGCGGGCGGCCCTCTTAAGGGACGAATCTACGGAGGTGATGCCGGTGAAAGTGTTTCGCAGTATCGGTAGGATCGCATAGATCAGCAAGGCGATGTAGGCCGGGCGGCGTCCTATGCCCAGGCCCAGCGGTATCATCAGTGCCAAAAGCGCCAGGCTCGGAATCGTTTGCCCGATGTTCGCCAGGCCCAAAGCCGGTATCTCTATGACCTTATTGCGGGTCGCTAGGATTCCTAGGGGGACGGCGACCACTATGGCAATTCCCACCGGTACCAAAACGAGGAGCATATGTTCATAAAACGCCTGGATCAATTCCGCGCGACGGGTAGTGAGCAAATTGGCGAAGCGCATCAGGTTTTCGCCGAAGGTTCGGTTAGCGGCAAGCAATGTCATCAGTGTATGTAAAGCGTGGGCGGACAATTCAGCCTTCCTCCTCTTCGTATCCCGCGGCTCCCTTGGGCCAGATTTCCTTGGCCAGTATCTCGGGGAGCCAACCTCGCGAAATTGCTCCCACCAATTTCCCGCGACTGTTCAGCACTCCCAGGGCGCGCTCTTCGGATTCCGCCATGCGGTGGACCGCTGTCATCATGGTTTCGCGCGAGTCGACCGTGATGGTGACGAGCTCCGCGTCGGCCACCGTGCCCTTTTCAAAATCGTCAGAAAGGCGCAGCCTCTGCAGACGGTGGGCGGAGAGCATGCCGAGGAACTCCTCGCCGTCAGCTACCGCGACGTAATCCGTGTTTTCCTTTTGCATGGTGGTAAGAGCCTCGTCGAGACTCGCGTCGGGCGGAAGGGTCGGGACATCTTTGAGCATGACTTCGCGGACCAATACGTCCAATGGGCTTATCAGCCTGCGCTCGGATCCGATGAAATCGGCGACGAATTCGTCGTTGGGATTGCGAAGGATCTCCTCCGCGGTATCGACCTGGACGATCTTTCCATCGCGCATCAGGGTAACGCGGTCCGCCAGTTTCAATGCTTCATCCATATCGTGGGTTACGAATATGATCGTCTTTTTTACTTTGTCCTGGAGGGTCTTGAGTTCGTCGTGTAGCTGATCTCGCGTTATGGGATCGAGACCTCCGAAGGGCTCGTCCATCAGGAGAACCTCAGGATCGACCGCCAGGGCCCTGAGGACCCCTATGCGTTGCTGCTGGCCGCCACTGAGTTCCCGGGGATATCGATTCATGTAGATCTCAGGATCCAAGGCCACCATTTCCAACAACTCGCGGGCTCTATCCCTTTTGTCCTTTTTGGACCATCCGAGGAGGTCGGGGACTACGGATATGTTCTGGCCGACTGTCATATGCGGGAACAAAGCGATCTCTTGAATCACATATCCCATGTTCCGCCTGAGATCGACGGCCCTCATGTTGCGGGTGTCCTCACCGTTTAGCAGGATCCGTCCGGAGGTGGGTTCTTTCAGGCGGTTTGTCATCTGAAGCGTGGTGGTCTTACCGCAGCCGCTGGGCCCGATGAAAACCATTAACTCACCGTGCTCCACCGTTAGGTTCAATCCGTCCACGGCGACCGTATTGTCGTCGTAAATTTTGGTAACGTCTTCGTAGACGACCACGGATACTCCCTTTCTTTCCGAATTCGGTTTGTAGATTTGAGGAATCCCCAAAAGTACGGGGCCCGGGAAACGAAAGCCCCTAATTTGGGCTGAATACTATCCTTAATACTTTATATCACATGTACAGTTTTGGTGGAAGTGCACTGAATTCGAAAGAACGCCCGAGTAATTCAAAGCATATGCGATATTATCAGCCGTATAGGCAATGCTATACCATGAATCTGTCCGATTAGCGTAGGGTTACTCTTGGTTATCGAAAAACGAAATCTATTTCGTTTGCCCGAGAATCTAGGTGTGCCTTTATGTTTCGTCGGTAATGAAGGAAGGGATAAAACGCTATAGAACCGTATTGTCGATGGGGGTGTTACGCGGTGCGTTCGTCGCGCGAAGGGTTTGTAAGCGGGCGAGGAACTATGGAACTCGATCCGGCGGGGAAGACGCCAGGTATTGACGTGTCCCGACCGATTCGGTTGCCGCTGCCACCCCACCTCGTTGCGTGTCGCCGGTTAGGGTGGATTGCGCTTTTACGCCAAGATACCCGATGAGGGATGAGCGTTACCGCTTTAGTACACGCTGGCGACCAATAGAGAAGGAGGTCGGGATGGCCAGGGACAGGGTAGTAGTGATAGGAGCCGGCCCCGGCGGGCTGGCGACGGCGATGCTGCTTTCCCATCGGGGTTTCTCGGTGGATGTCTTCGAGAGAAAGGACAAGGTGGGTGGACGCAACGGTCGGCTGACGCAGGATGGGTTTACCTTTGACATCGGGCCGACTTTTCTCATGATGAAGTTCATCCTGGAGGAGATCTTCCAGGCCACGGGTAGGGACGTTACCGATTATATCGAGACGGTCTCCCTGGACCCGATGTATCTTTTGGATTTTGGAGACACACAACTTCTGAGTTATCGCGGGCGGGACGATATTGCCGCGGAAATCGCGCGCGTGTTCGGGGAGGATCGAGATGGACTCGATCGATTCTTCCGACGGGAGAGGCGTCGCTTCGAGGGCCTGTTGCCGGCGCTGCAGAGGCCTTACGGCAAATTCACTGATATGTTTTCCCGCGAGGCCCTGGCCGCCCTGCCGCAGCTGGCGCCGGGACGCTCGCTCTTTGACGTTTTGGGAGACTATTTTGAAGATGAACGGTTGAAACTTTCCTTTACTTTCCAGGCCAAATACCTCGGGATGTCACCTTGGGATTGTCCCGGGGCTTTCGCCATAATCCCCTATATAGAGCACGACCTTGGCATTCATCACGTCATGGGAGGGCTCAACCGCATTCCCGAAGCCATGGCGGACGTGGTGCGAGAAGAGGGCGGCCGTATTCACCTGGAAAGGCCCGTGGAGCGCATACTGCTGGATGGCAGGGATGCCCGGGGAGTCCGTTTGGTCGACGGGGAAGAAGTCGAGGCTGACTTCGTAGTCGTCAACGCCGATTTCGGCCACGCGATGAGCCATCTCTTCGAACCCGGCGTACTAAAAAAGTACAGTAGCGATTCTCTTTCGCGCCGGCATTATTCCTGCTCCACCTTCATGTTGTATCTCGGGATCGAGGGAGAGGTGGACATTCCCCATCACAGCATTTACTTCGCCAATGATTACCGAGCCAACGTGGACGACATCTTCAAGCGGAAGATCCTGTCCGAGGATCTATCAGTTTATGTCCAAAATGCCAGCGTGACGGATCCCACTTTGGCGCCTGAGGGCCATTCCGCCCTCTACGTACTCGTTCCAGTTTCCAACAATACCGCCGGCATCGACTGGTCCGAGCGGGGAGAAGACTATCGCGATGCTATTCTCGATGTACTCGAGAATAGAATACCTATGCCCGATCTGCGCGGGCGAATCCGGACGGAGATCTTGATAGATCCGCAGCGTTGGGAGGGCGAGTACGCGGTGTACGCCGGTGCGACCTTCAACCTCGGGCACAATCTCGGGCAGATGCTTTACTTCCGCCCCCACAACCGATTCGAAGAGATCGGTAACGTATATCTCGCCGGCGGTGGAACACATCCGGGGAGTGGGTTGCCGACGATTTGGGAATCCGGGAGAATAAGCGCTCGGCTGATAGAACGTGACGCCGTTCCCGAAAGGGGATCGCCCCGGTGAGGTCGGATCAGCACCGACCATGCAGCAGAGGAGA
The DNA here is from genome assembly GCA_964385545.1 of uncultured Clostridia bacterium. Lineage (GTDB taxonomy): Bacteria > Bacillota > Sulfobacillia > SLMV01 > SLMV01 > CSSED11-154. Next base: position 8,025 of record CAYLPL010000023.1, read on the forward strand.
AAGAAAGTCTTTACGAGGAGGTATTCGAAGGAGACTCGATCTTCGCTACTTCGGAGAGCCCACGGGTCTTCCAGTTTGAGAAACAAATCCTCCATATGTCTTGGGTTCATGGATTTCCCGTACCCGCAGCTTCCGCGGGTCATTCCCGGGGAATCCATTTTCCTATTCCGTGACGATAAACTGCCTAGATAACTAATATGCGGGTAACACCGCGCAAGATACGCCGCATTTCGGCAACAATATTGGGTAGTGGTACGGATTAAGTTTCTATGCAGATTGTTCGTGACTTCTCGAACAAGCTGGACTAACGTAAAAGTATTTGTTAGCATGACCGTGGATTAAGCCAATATGGAGCGGATATGCGCCCTGGCGAGACACGACGCGATTGCAATTGGGTTTATTAGGTGTCGATGATCGGGGGAACGCTCCCAAACGAGCGTAGAAATAGGGGGGTTGCTGGTGAGTAAGACCGTCCTCGTTGTGGACGATGATGTCGATGTTCAGGAAGTTGTCGGCATCTCTCTCAAAGGTGCTGGCTATCGTGTATTGACCGCAGGAGATGGCGAAGAGGCGCTCGAGATTCTCGAAAACGACACCGCCGATGTGGTCATCCTCGACGTGATGATGGCGCAGCCAGATGAAGGATTCTATGTAGCCCAAAGGATTAAGTCCTCCGACCAACCAATTCCCATCATAATGTTGACTTCCGTTTCCCAGGCCACCGGATGGGACTACGAGATCGATGAAGAGATGGTGCCCGTCGAAAGATTCCTGGAAAAACCAATCAAGCCCGAAACTTTACTGCGGACCGTGGAAGAAGTCCTAACAGGGGAGGTGGGGGTATGAGCGTCGCGATGGATGTCGATTGGAAGATGGTTGTTGAAGATATCTGTTCCGAGCGCGGGCGCGACCATAACGCCCTGATTCCAATCCTGCAGGACATACAGTTGGGTTATGGATGCGTACCCAGGGAAGCCCAGGTGCAGGTGGCGATGGCCCTGGATGTTCCCCACGCGCGCGTGGGCGAGGTCGTATCCTTTTATTCTTTCCTCACCGAGGAGCTTTTGGGGAAGTACGTATTCCGCCTGTGTCGGACGATTTCCTGCGAGATGGCCGGTAAGGCCGAGGTGGCCGAGGCCCTCAGGTCGGCGCTCGGATTGGATTTTGGAGAAACCTCAGAAGACGGTCTATTCTCTTTGGATTACACCAACTGTATAGGGATGTGCGATCAATCTCCGGCCATGTTGGTGAACGACGAGGCGTATGGGAACCTCACGCCGGAGTCCGTCGAGCGGATTGTGGCGGATTATCGCGAGAAGGGAGATGAGCTCCGATGACCGATGGGGTCATATTGGGCCCATACACTCCCGGCAGCGCCCTGAATGAGGCCCTTGGAATGAATCGTTCGGATGTGATCATGGCCGTGAGAGAGTCCGGTCTTCGGGGTCGCGGTGGAGCCGGGTTCCCCACGGGAACCAAGTGGATGTTGGCCGCCGCTGCCGCCGGTGACGAGAAGTACGTCATATGCAATGCAGATGAGGGAGAACCCGGGACCTTCAAGGATCGGGTGCTGCTGGATGAATATGCCGACCTGGTCTTCGATGGCATGGTGGCGGCCGGGTACGCCATAGGTTCATGTCAAGGCTACGTTTACCTCCGCGCCGAGTATCGATACATGCTGGAAGATTTGGAAAAGACCCTGGAAGAGATGCGCCGCGATGGGCGCCTCGGTTCCGACATCCGTGGGCATGAGGACTTCAGCTTCGACATACACATCCATCTGGGCTCCGGTGCCTACGTTTGCGGTGAAGAATCGGCGCTAATCGAATCGATGGAGGGCCGTCGCGGTGAGCCGCGAATTCGCCCGCCATTTCCGGTGACCGCAGGCTACATGGGTAAACCCACCGTGGTCAATAACGTGGAGACCTTCGCGTTGGTTTCGCGCATCATGGAGCACGGGTCGGAGTGGTTCAAGTCTTACGGCACCGACGATTCCGCCGGTCTCAAGCTCTACAGCGTGTCCGGTGATGTGGAAAAGCCCGGCGTTTACGAATTACCCATGGGAATTACGGTCGAAGAACTCCTGGATGAAGTAGGTGGCTCGGACGCGGCCGCAGTTCAGATCGGTGGCGCCTCGGGCAGCATGGTCACCAGGGACGATTTCGGCCGACGGATAGCGTTCGAGGATATCTCTACCGGTGGGTCCGTGATAGTCTTCGGCCCCCAAAGGGATCTTCTGGCCGTGTTGGAGAATTTCATGGAATTCTTTGCCGATGAATCCTGCGGCCAGTGTACGCCTTGCCGACTCGGTACCGCGCGTCTTTTGGAAGGTGTTCGGGACATGCGTGCGGGCAAGATCGACGAGGATCGCATAAAGATCCTGAGAAACCTCGCCAACACCATGGCCATCGCCTCGAAATGCGGCCTGGGCCAATCCTGTAATTCCCCCTTTAACAGCATCCTCGATGCGCATCTGGAAGGGGTGGCACGATGAAGACCAAAGAAGAAATTCGGGAACTGGGGAAGACCGAAGAAGTCGGTAAAACGGTTAGCTTAACCATAAACGGCCGCGAATATCAGGCCCCGCGCGGGAGTACGGTGCTGGAGATATGCCAGGAGAACGGTATTCCCATCCCGACTCTTTGCGCCCACGAAGACCTGGAACCGGCGGGAATCTGTCGCCTTTGCTCCGTAGAGATCGAGGGCAATCCCAGGCTGGAGACGGCCTGTACGATGAGGGTGCACGATCCCGGCATGGTCATATTCACGCACTCACCGCGGGTACGCCAGGCCCGGCGCACCATCCTGGAACTCCTCTTGGCCGAGCACTGCGGCGACTGTTACACTTGCTCGCGAAACGGTAATTGCGAACTGCAAACCCTGGCGGAAGAGTACGGCATCCGCGAGCTCACCTTCGAGCTTAGAGATCCCGGCGAAGAGGTCGATGATCTCGGTCCCAGCATCTTCCGCGACATGAATAAATGCATCCAGTGCCGTCGGTGCGTACGGGTCTGCGACGAAGTTCAGTCCGTGGGAGCCCTGGGGGTCTTCGGACGGGGACCCGACGCCAGGATATCCACCTTTGCCGACATGCCCTTGGGTGAAGCCGTCTGTACGGCATGCGGTCAATGCGTGACGCATTGTCCCACCGGTGCCCTGCGCGAGATCGATCAAACCAGGTCCGTATGGAACGCCCTGGAAGACCCCGAAAAGCACGTTGTCGTCCAGACTGCCCCGGCCATCAGGGCGGCGATAGGTGAGTGTTTCGATTTGCCTCCCGGCACCTCCGTCACCGGCCAGATGACCACCGCCCTGCGAGAGATGGGTTTCGACGGTGTATTCGATACCAACTTCACCGCCGATCTGACCATCATGGAAGAGGGAACGGAACTGTTGTTGCGTCTCAAGGCGGCCCTGGTCGACGGTGACGATTCCATGAAACTGCCGCAGTTGACCTCCTGTTCCCCGGGATGGATCAAGTACATCGAGCATTTCTACCCGGAGTATCTCGATCACGTCTCCACTTGCAAGTCGCCGCAGCAGATGTTCGGAGCCCTAATGAAGACCTTTTATGCCGAGGAACAGGGTATCGATCCCGAGTCGATAGTGACCGTGTCGGTCATGCCCTGTACCGCGAAGAAACTCGAGGCCGATAGGCCCGAGATGACCGATAGCGGTTACAAGGATGTCGACTACGTCGTCACCACCAGGGAATTGGCACAGATGATCAAAGAGGCGGGGATCCCGCTGCCGCTTCTGGAGAAGACTCACTTCGACGAGCCCTTCGGGGATGCGTCGGGTGCGGGGCTGATCTTCGGTGCCACCGGTGGCGTCATGGAGGCCGCGCTGCGGACTGCCTACGAACTGGTAACCGGCCGTGAGGTCCCCTTCGACAACCTCAACATTGAGCCTTGTCGCGGGTTAGAGGGTATCAAGATGGCAAGTGTGAAACTCGAGGACGTCCTGGATGAGTGGAGTTTCCTCGAGGGAATCGAACTCAAGTTCGTTATCGCCCACGGTCTGGGCAACGCCCAGAAGGTCATGGATATGCTCGCCGATGGCGAGATGGACGATGTCCACTTCATAGAGATCATGGCCTGTCCCGGTGGCTGCCTCGGTGGCGGAGGACAGCCCATCCCCGTCGACGACGCAATCCGTCGTGCACGCGCCGATGCCATCTATTCGGAAGATCAGGACCTGCCTACGCGCAAGTCCCACGAGAATCCGTACGTGACCTACCTCTACGGGCAATTCCTCAAGGACGGTCCTTGTGGTCACAGGTCGCACGAGCTTTTGCACACGCATTACACGGTCAGGGGTCGCGAGCTTAAGACGTAGATCCTATAGGGCAAAAAGAAAAGCGAGCGGACGCGAGAGCCGCTCGCTTTTTTTGTTTCCCCAATCCTTCCGGTCAGCGCCCTTGCATATACTCCTCAAAAGTGACGCCCAGCTCGTGTATGCGCTCGGCGTGGTGTTGGCCGACGTAACGAAGGTGCCAGGGTTCGTACGCGTAACCGGTTATCCCTTCGGCGCCCTCGGGATAACGTATGATGAAGCCGAACCGGTGAGCGTTATCCTTTATCCATCGACCCTCCTCGGTTTCTCCAAACCTTTGTATCAGCTCGAATCCCACCTCCGGACAGGTTACATCCATGGCCAGGCCGGTCTGGTGCTCGCTCTGACCGGGGCGCGCACTGAAACGGTTGGCTTCCTCCTCCCCGCGAGTCCGGGCATTGTATTCGAAAATGTTTCGCTGTGTAGAGTAAGATCGATACCCGGAAGATGCATAGATGTCTAGTTCCTCTTTTTCGGCAGATTCCACGAGTTCTTCGAGGGCTGAAGCCGCCTCTGGCCGTAGGAGTTTTCTCGGCATGTCCCCCGCGAAGGGGAAGGGAACGTCTGGCTGAACTAAGTCGTCGGGCTCGTAATCCGCTGGGAGGTTTCTGTTCTTGTTGACCAGGACGAGGATACTCGCGGGATTGGTAACCACGGGGCGACCCTC
>CAYLPL010000024.1:0-12961 GCA_964385545.1 uncultured Clostridia bacterium
TGAAATGAATCATGACGGAGAAGACATCTCTTCTCTATGAAGACGCCTCCCTCATCCGGGTCCGTCTCCGGAGGGCTTTCACTTTCCCCATCCGATTCCGTCTCCGAAGGGCTTTCACTTTCCTCAACTGGCTCCACGTCTCGCGGGGGGCTTTCGGATCGGCAGCTGGAGAGCGGAAGCGGCCCCACGGCCATTAGGAGTATGCAGATGATTATCGTTCCAAGTTTCATCCCCAAGCCTCCCTTTCGATGAGACGTTTGAGCTTCACCCGGGGACGTGTTCACCGCCACTCAGTATAGCAGTCGACGGGAGACAATTCGACAGTTGCGGCGGAGTTATCGTGGCAACGCGGGATCTTCGGACGGGAGGGTATCTTATCCCAATTGGGAAGGGTCATCTGAGGGCGGACGCTTCAACGGCGTCGGTCAGCACGATCCCCGTATCGCGGGAAGCCTCGAGGAGGGATGGCCGCTTAGTCTTCGACGGGGGTTGCGGCCGATTCCCGCAGTTCGCAACTGCCATCTCGCCGGTCCGAGGACTCCCCCGCCCAGCAAAGGGCGACACCGGTGCACGCGGGGCCGACCAGCTCGAATATCACGGTCGAGGCAATCATGATGGTCAGAATCTCGTTTTCGAATTCTGGTGCTATCCGTGCGGCCATCAGGGCGAGTCCGATGGCGACGCCCGCCTGGGGAAGGAGGGCTATACCGGTATATTGCCTTACCACCCGGGGAGCGGCCGCCAAAGTGGCGCCCAGCCATGCTCCGGTTATCTTGCCCAGGACCCGCGCGAGGATATACCCGCCGCCCACCAGACCGATGTAGGGAACGGAGGCGATGTCGAGCTTCGCCCCGGCCAGGCCGAAAAAGATCACGAAGATGGGTATTTGGATGTCGTCGAGGGCCCGGAACATCGATTTCGCTCCGAAATTGACCGCGGTGGCACCTGCAGTCATCGTGGTGAGTATGACCGAAAGACCAAGCTGCGATGCCAGTCCGCCAGCCAGACATGCCAGGGCGATACCGTAAAGGAGGTTGTCTTCCCAGGAGTGGAGGGTTCGGCGCAGGAGTACCGTTCCGAAACCGAGCAGGATTCCCAGCAACAGCGATCCCGTGATTTCCAGGCCCGGTCCCCAAAGGGATGAAAGGATGAGACCGCCGCCGCCGATGTTTTCATAGGATGTCGTCACGAGGGCAAAAATCAATACCGCGACGGCATCGTCGAGGGCTACGATCCCCAACAAAGTGCTCGTTACCCTTCCCCGGGCGCGGAATTGACGAACTACTGCGAGCGTGTTCGCCGGAGCGGTCGCCGTAGCCAATGTGGCCAAAAGCAAGGCCAAAGTCGGCATCGCTCCCAAGAGTAACGTAACGCCGTAAACGGCGGCGAAGGTAATCAGCATTTGCACAATGGTTATTATTGCCACCGATTTGCCGAGTCGGCGAAATATGTCCCAGATCATTTCTCCACCGATGGAGAGGCCTATGAGGCTCAAAGCGAAGGTTTCGAAGGGAACAAGCCACTCCGCCACTTGTGGCGTCATGACATTGAACACCGAAGGACCCAAGACTATTCCCATCACTATGTAGCCGGTTATGGCGGGCAAATTGAATTTCCTCATGCCCTTACCCACGAATATGCCGAGCAATATGAGCATACCGATGGCCAGCGTCATTCGTATTCATCTCCGGAAGTTGAGTTTGTCCGCCCCGAATTCTCTCATTGGACCGTCCGGATCGTACGGCAGGCGACGGCATCCAGGGGGAGCACACACCAAGAGCATGCTCGTCCGGATGGGGTTTCGTCAACCTCTAAGCGGAGAAAATCCCGAGGCCGACACGGCGCGCACTGACGCCCGTTACCGGTCGCTCGATTTCGGTGTGCAGAACGCGTCGGACTCCCGCGCACAAGGCTCTCCAAAACCGGATCGACCGCAATGCGACCCCTGATCGATGCGAATACCGTTTTCGCATTCCGATGCTGGAGTAATCGGGATTTCTGCGTCAGGGATGGATGAGGGGATGCCGCATTTTCGAAAAGATGATGTGAGCGCCCTGGATTTGGGTCTATCAACTCGGGAGGGTGGCGGTACTGGGTTGTCCGGGGCGAGGATGTCGTCGCCACGGACCCATTACCGCATACTAACGGCGTACCTTGATCTGTCCACCCAACATCACCATGCGGATGTTTTCCGATTCGGACAGGCAGCTTACGTCCTCGGAGGGATCTCCGGAGACGGCGATCAGGTCAGCGAGGTATCCCTCTTCCACCACCCCGACGTCGAGGTCCAACAGTTCGGCCGCCCGAGATGTCGAGGCGACGATCGCCTGCATGGGCGTCATGCCGGCGTCGACCATGAGCTTTAGCTCGAAGGCATTGTTGCCGTGGCGATTGAAAGGAGTTCCGGCATCCGTGCCCATCGCTATTTTAACTCCGCTTTCCAGGGCTCGGGCGAAGCTCTCGAGATGCGCCTGTTGGCCGACTTTGGCCTTTTCGACGGCGTGGGGTGGGACGCCCTTTTCCGTTCCGGCCTCCACGATATGATGGACCGCCGCGAGGGTCGGCACCATGAATACATCGTACTCCAGCATCATTTCGATGGCTTCGTCATCGAGCCAGAACCCGTGATCGATTGAGTCGATGCCGGCGCGGATGGCATTTTTGATTCCCTCGGTTCCCTGGGCGTGGGCCAGGGTCTTCTTCTTGCGGTTGTTGGCCTCCTCGATGGCCGCGCGCATTTCCTCCTCGGTCAATCCTCGGACCGTGTGATCGGTGCCCATGGACATTACCCCACCGGTGGCGATGATCTTTATGCAGTCCGCCCCGTAGGCCAGCTCTTGGCGAGCCGCTTTTCTCGCCTCGTCCGGGCTATCCACCGGTCTGCGGCCCCAAAACTCCACCTCCGGCGGCCATCCATTGGCCGGGTCTCCGTGTCCTCCCGTTATCGATAACCCCTGCCCACTTACCATCATGCGGGGACCGGGGACGAGACCGTCATTTATCCCTCGCTTCAAATCCAAGGCGGTATTGAAACCGGCACCGGCATCCCGTACCGCCGTGATTCCCGCTTCCAGCGTCTTCTTGGCCTGTACGGCGCCGATCAGTGTGGTGTAAGGTATTCCCCGCCGGATCTTCTTTATGGGATCCGGATCACCATCGGAGGTTATGTGAAGGTGCGAATCGATGAGACCGGGCATTACGGTCATGTCCGATAAGTCAAGGATCTCCGTATCTTCCCCCGCTTCGATGGACGGAGCGACGCGGCTGATCTTGTCTTCTTCTATAAGTACCTCGACATTTCTTTGGATCTTTCCGGCTCCGTCGATCAATCGTCCGGCTTTGATGATAAGGCTCAAAGTGATTCCCCTCTCCAAGGTAAATCCTATGCCAGTGTTTCAACTGAAGCTTGGCCACTCCTGCTTTTTTGCATGCACGGGATTCCCGTCGGTGGTCGTGCAGGTCGATGTAAGGCTCCGGCGTAGTCAGGGGAGAGGTATGATCTCGCGCTAGAGATTCGTCGAGAGGACGAGGTAGCTCCTCTCTCGTTATTGATTGAAAGGATCTGGGTGTCGCCGCGGAGTCGGGGTGACGTTTTGGAGTTCGCCCGCCCGTCGCATTCACCGCCCTCTTGTGGCAGAATTGACGTAGACAGTTCTCCTTACGTGTATATGGAAAAGGGGTGTGAGCGTGGAAGGAAAGACTCGAATCATCACCGCCGGGCGCATCACCTTGGCCGTCACTTTGTTGGCGGTCGGTCTGGGGTTTTTGGTCTACAACGTTTTCGGGATCAACCTGATTCGCTATCTCAGGCTTTTCTGGCCTACAGTATTGATGTTTTGGGCATGGAGTTGTTGTGGCGTCAAAGTGAAGCAGATCGAGCCCCGGGACGGGTACGGGTGCGTCTGGATGGCTGGGCATTGCTTTTGCTATTTGTCCTCGTCTTCGTGGTCGTGTTGGGTGGATTCCCCGCCGTCATGCGGCGCGCGCCTTACTGGGGGAGGTGGCTGAGATGATGGAGGTGCCACAGCCAGACTCGAAGATAATGATGCGAGATGGGGACCTGGTTCACGAGATTCCCGTGCATAGGTTCGGTGTCGGACGCCCCCGCATCCTCATTACCGCGGGCCTGCACGGCGGTGAGGTCACCGGGCAATACGCCGCCACCCGCCTGGTCGAGGTGATGGGAGATGCCGCAGAGCCCCTGTCGGGGGAGGTCGTGATCATGCCCCGGTGCAATCCATCGGCCTTTCGCAGGATGCACCGGACCAGTCCCTTCGATGACCTGGACATGAACAGGGTATTCCCCGGCGACGAGCATGGCAGTCCCACGGAGGTGCTGGCCGCCCGGATTTGGGATGTGGCCTTAGAGTGCGATTACATAGTGGACCTTCATTGTGCCGGACCCTTCGCCGCTCCCTACACGCTGGCACAGTACGAAGAGTACGACAACTGCCGCGAGCTGGCGGGGATGCTCGATCTTCCCGTCGTCGTGCAGTCCAGCGGCTCCCGGGGACAGTTGTTCGTCGAGGCAGCCGATCGCGGGATTCCCGCGGTAATAATCGAACTTCCCGGTGGAGGTCCCGACGGGATAATCGACCTGGCATCGGGAGAGGATGCCGTTGGAGCTTTGAGACGCCTGATGACTTTATTGCGCATAACCCCCGGCGATGTCCCGAGCCCCGAGCCGGGCTTTTGTACCCGGCTGCAGCGAATAACGGCCCCCCGGGAGGGTCTGTATTTGCCCCAGATAGCCCCCGGCGACTCGTTCCAAGCGGGTGATGTGGTGGGCGTGCTCGGAGGAGAACCCGTACTGGCCGACGGTCCCGGTTACTGCACCATGAATCGTCCCGCCGGCTATGCATTTCCTACCACGGCGCTGGCGGCCCTGGCCGGTTTCGCCGACCGGGAGATCGACGACAGTTGAGGCATACCGGTTCCCGCGCCGATGAATCGAGAGCTGGTGTCCCGTGCGCGAGGCCAGGGTGATGAAAGCCCTCCTGGAGGTGGTCGGAAGGGAGGCCGCCCGCGAGGGAATCCGAGCCGTCCGCCGGATCACCATTTCCTTCAGCCCGGCATCTGATCTCTTCCTTCCGGCTCTTCGTGAAGCCTTCGAGGATTTTGCGGTAGGGGATTCATTGCTCCGCAAAGCCACATTGGACCTGGAGGAAAGACTGGTGACCGTGCGCTGTCTCAGCTGTGGTTGGGAGAGGGAATCCCGCGATTTATTTGATACGTGTGCCGAGTGCGGAGGACGAGATCTGATGAAACTGGAAGAGGAAGACTTGAGACTGGAATTCTTCGAAGCCGAGGCTGGCGATATCGTTTACGGTGGTAGTCGGGGTGAGCTGTGACGGTTAGCGGTTTCTATCGTCGATCGCCGACCACCCGAGATGAGTCCGGACCAAGATGAAAGCGATTCTACCCCTGTGGTAGCATTGATTCGAGACGGTGGTCGGTTATGCCAACCTGATGACGACCGCCGTGTTCGCTTCTGACCGTGACGTGACTACCCCTTGAGGGAGGGAACCCGTGAGGATTGCCCTGATCCAAATGGACGTGTTTGCCGGGAACGAGGAAGCGAATCGAAAGACCGCCTTGTCCGCAATACGAGGTGCCAGCCGGGGAGGCGCCGATTTGGTGCTCTTGCCGGAACTTTGGAACGCCGGTTACGTGTGGCGCGAGGAAGGTGCCTATCGGGGCAGCCGCGACCCCGGAGATTTCGCCGTCGACTTTGCTTCCCCGGGGGGTCTGGCCGCCGACCTGGCCAGCGCCGCCCGCGAAAACGGAATATGGGTGGCGGCCGGTTCAGTGCCGGAGGTCGCAGGAGAAGGGATATACAACACGACGGCGGTTTTCGATACCGCCGGCGAATTGGTTCATCGGTACCGCAAGGTTCACCTAATAGGTTTAATGGACGAACACCGACACCTGGTTCCCGGTGAAGATTGCGACACGTTCGATCTAGACGGGATTCCCACCGGTGTTTTCATCTGCTACGACCTGCGCTTTCCCGAGCTGGCTCGAACCCTCTTCGTGGCGGGAGCCAAACTACTGCTCGTTCCGGCCCAGTGGCCGTCGGCCCGATCGGATCACTGGCGCGCCCTGCTTATCGCCCGGGCGATCGAAAACCAGTGCTTCGTGGCCGCCTGTAACCGCGTGGGCCAGGGTGGCCCCGATACGTTCGACGGGGGATCGATGGTCGTGGATCCGACCGGAGAAGTCCTGGTGGAGGGTGATTCCCGCCCTGCAGTACTGTTCGCGGATCTGGATTTCGATTTGGTGGAGAGGATTCGAGGCATTCTACCCTGCCAGTTGGATCGACGCCCGGAGGTGTATCGCCTGTGACCGAGCCGGTCTTATACAGCGCCTGCCTGCTGGGTGTGCGGTGCGCCTACGACGGCCGCGACCGCTCCCATCGACTGCTCGATGTCCCTTTGCCGTCCGGGGTGTTGCCGGTTCCCGTATGTCCGGAGCAACTGGGTGGCCTTCCCACTCCCCGGGTTCCAGCGGAAATCCTCGAGGGTACCGGGAAAGATGTGCTCGATGGCACCGCCCGCGTTGTATCGCGGAAGGGACGGGATGTGACCTCGGCCTTTCTCCGCGGCGCCGAGGAAGTGGTTCGGATCGGGAGGGCCCTCGGATGTCGCCGGGCGGTTTTCTCCGAAGGTAGCCCCTCCTGCGGCAGCGGATGGATTTACGCGGGTAGATTCGACGGAACGCGGCGCCCCGGATGCGGGGTTGCGGCGGCGGCGCTCCGGGCCGCCGGAATTGCGGTATCATCTTCCGGAGGAGGAGAAGGGTCCGGCGGTGAAGAGAGAGCCTAGTCCATCCCGGACTGAGGGGAGCTGTATCCATGTCCACGCGAGACGAAGGGGGCGGCAAAGCCCCACGCAATATAGAGGAGGCCCTGGTGCAATACCAGGACGCCATCGAGCGCGACCCGAAGAATGCAGCCCTACACCACGACCTCGGCGTCATTCTGATGGAAAAGGGAGAGTACGTCGAGGCCATCGCGGCCTTAGAGCGCGCCCTAATGCTGCAGCCCGACCTGACCAATGCCCGACACCTTCTTGGAGTGGCCCTGGCAGAAAACGGGGACCTCGATGGGGCCCGAAAGAACTGGGAGAAGGTAATCAAAAGGGAGCCGAAGCATTCCCGGGCCCTCTACTTTCTCGGTTGGGTGCATAGGTTCCGGGGAGAATGGGATCGCGCCATCGAATTACTCGAGCGGGCGGCCCGGATTCCTCCGGTCAGCTCCCAGGTTTACCACACGCTGGCGGAGGCTTACGTGGGCAAAGGCGACGTCGAATCCGCCATCGCGCTCTGGCGGGATATCATCGAGGAGGATCCCGAGGATTTGCGGGCACACCACAACCTGTGTGCCGCCCTTTTGGACGCTAGGCTTTACGAGGAGTGCATCGGCGCCGCTCGCGAGGCGATAAAGAAGGGTTCGGAGAGCACGGTGCCGCGGAGCAATGCCGCCCTGGCTCTTCTGGTCCTCGGACAATTGGATGAGGCGGAGCGTTTCATGCGAGAGGCGCTCCAAATCGATCCCGAGGATGCCCGGGCCCGCGTCAACCTGGGGGAAATACTCGCCCGTCGCGGAGATCTCGACGGGGCGGAGTGCGAGTGGGAGAGGGTGTTGCAACAAGAACCCAAGAACCCGGACGCCCACTTCAATCTCGGCCAGGCCGCCCTCATTCGGGAGAAGCCGGAACGGGCATTGCAATGGTGGGAACGCGGCCTGGAGGCGATCTCGGGTGGCCCGGAGGCCATCCGCGACTACTACGGGGATCGTTTCCATATCATGCGTTCCGAGGTTTACCGGGAGACGGGAGATTATCAAAAGGCCATCGAGGAACAACTGGAGGTGAAGGGGTCCGATGCCGCATCGACCCACTATCGCGCGGCCCTTTTGGCCCTGGAGGCCGGATCGACCGATCGGTGTAGGGAGCTTTTGGCGCGGGCGCTCGAGCTCGCCCCCGGCAAACACCTGGGGATTACCTTCGCCCGCGGCGCCCTGGAGATCGAAGAGGGAGAATACGCCGCGGGAGCGGGACGCTGGTGCGAAGTCTTGGAGGCCGAGCCGGATGCAGCGTTGGCCCTGCGACCGTACGTCGGCGCCCTTTTCCCCCCGGATAAGTTGGATGAAGTGGCCGAGGAACTCAAGCGGATGGGACGTGAAAAAGAATCCCGGGCGATTCGCACCTTTAGTACTGCCCTGAAACCCGAGGAGGAGTAGCGATTTGGAGACTGTTGCCCTGGTTGGAGCCAGCGGGACCGGGAAGAGCCAGCGGGCCCTGGTAGTCGCCGGCGAGATCGGAACTCCCTACATCGTCGATGACGGACTCTTTATTCGGTCCGACAAGATCCTCGCGGGCAAATCCGCCAAGGCGGAGACGACCAAGGTGGCGGCCGTCCGACGGGCCATCTTCGATCATCCGGAACACGCGGAGGAAGTCCGACGAGCCATTCGACGGGAATCTCCCGAGAAGATCATCATCCTGGGTACCTCCCGGGAAATGATCATACGAATCGTCAATTCTTTGCAATTGCCCTCGATCTCCGCGTGGCTCAACATCGAAGATGTGGCTGCGGCCGAGGACATTGCCGCCGCCCTCAAGACGCGGAGAAACCGGGGAGAGCACGTTATTCCCGTGCCCACAATGGAGGTAACCAAGACCCTGGTGGGCTACATAATCAATCCCCTGCGGCTTCTATATCAAGGGGGAGTCTTGCGAAAACCGGTGATAATAGAGAAGTCGGTGGTGCGGCCCACCTACAGTACCCTCGGTCGCTTTTACATCGCCGATCGCGTGGTGGCTTCCATAGCCTCGTACGCATTGCGCGACGTGCCGTGGTTGCGGTTGGCAATGTCGCCGGTGACACGAGAGGGTGACGGCGGCATTTCGGTTACACTGATTTGCTTCGTCGATGTCACCGCCGTGTCGGGAGAAGGATTTCGCTGGGTGCAGGTTTGGGTAAAAGATGCTATAGAAGAAATGACTTCCCTGCCGGTCGGTGAGGTCAACATAAGCCTGGTGGGGGCCGATCCCGAGCTTCGAGAGGGACGCGGTTGACCAACGGGGGATGTACTTAAGGAGGCTGACTTACGTGATTAGGGTTGGTATCAACGGTTTCGGGAGAATTGGACGCATGGTACTTCGGCAAAGCCTGTCGCAAGAGGGCGTCGAAGTGGTAGCGGTGAACGACCTTTTCGGTGTGGAATCCTTCGCTCATCTTTTGAAATACGATACCGCTTACGGGAAACTGCCCGAAGAAGTGGCCGTCGATGGTGACGATCTTATGGTCGCCGGTCGCCGGATACAATTCAGTTCGGAGAAAGATCCCGCCCATATCCCCTGGAACGATGCGGGCGTGGAAGTGGTGATCGAATCCACGGGAGTATTCCGCGACCGCGATTCCGCCGCGAAGCATCTCGAAGCGGGGGCAAGCAGGGTGATAATATCCGCTCCGGCGAAAGATCCCGATTGCACCTTGGTATTGGGAGTAAATCACGAAGATTACGATCCAAAGGAGCATCGCGTCATTTCCAACGCGTCCTGCACCACCAACTGTTTGGCTCCGATGGTGCGGGTGCTCGACGACCTGGTGGGGGTAGAGCGGGGTCTTATGAATACTGTACACGCGTATACTGCCGATCAGCAGCTCGTGGATGGTCCCCACAAGGACCTGAGGCGGGCGCGGGCGGCGGCCGCCAACGTGGTACCTACCACTACCGGAGCGGCTGTGGCGGTCGGAGAGGTGTTGCCCACGATGCGGGGAAGACTCGACGGATTCGCCGTCCGCGTGCCCTTGCCGTCGGTGTCGCTTTTGGATCTTACGGTCGTTCCCGGTCGCGAGACCGATGTGGACGAGATCAACCGGGGGTTTCGCGGAGCCGCCGAAGGGGCAATGAAGGGCATCCTGGCAGTAACGGACGAAGCCCTGGTTTCCTCCGATTTCCTCGGTGACACGGCATCGGCCACCGTGGATTTGGGCCTGACGCAGGTGGTGGGCGCCCGACTCGTCAAGGTGGTGGCGTGGTACGATAACGAAATGGGATACGCCACGCGCATAGTGGAATTGGCCGCCATGGTGGGAGAGGACAACAGTTAGTGAGCGCCGCCGGGCGCCGAGGGAGGATTGATCGTGGACATCGTTAGCGTGAAGGATGTGGCAGTGCGAGGGCGCAGGGTATTGCTGCGGGTGGATTTCAACGTTCCCATAGAAGGGGACGGAACCATCTCCGACGATACCCGCATCCGTGAGGCACTCCCGACCATAAGATACCTGCAGTCCGAGGGGGCCCGAACGGTAATCATGAGTCACCTGGGCCGTCCCGGGGGCAAGAAGGTGCACCGGTTCAGCCTGGCACCTGTGGCCCGCAAACTGGGAGAACTCCTCGGTCGAGACGTACCCCTGGTGGAAGACATCGTAGGCCCCGGGGCCCAAAGCATTGTCGAAAAACTCCCCGAGGGCGGGATCATCATGCTGGAAAACGTGCGCTTTCATCGCGAAGAGCAGGAGAACGACCGCGGTTTCTCGCGACAGCTGGCGCGCCTTGGGGATTTATTCGTCAATGATGCCTTCGGGACGGCACACCGGGCCCACGCCTCGACCCACGGTCTGGCCCGGGAATTACCGGCGGTGGCCGGATTATTGATGCATAGGGAGATCACCGCCCTGCGGGAGCTCAGAGATGGGCCACAGTCTCCCTACGTGGCCGTGATCGGTGGGGCTAAGATATCGGACAAGTTGTCGGTATGTCGGCGCCTGCTGGATCGAGTCGACGGATTGTTGGTGGGTGGCGGTCTTGCCAACACCTTCCTTCTTACCATGGGCTACGACGTAGGCAACAGTCTCGTGGAGCCGGATATGGTTCGCGAGGTGAGAACCCTCATCGCCGAGGCCAGCCGTAAGAACGTAGACCTGATGATGCCCCTGGATGTGGTGGTAGCCAATACCATATCGCCCTCTGCGATCACCCGCGTAGTCGAGGCCAGTTCCGTGCCCCGCGGCTGGAGTATAGTCGACATCGGTCCGCGAACGGTCGCGCGCTACTCTGCACCCCTGGCGGAGGCCAAGACGATATTTTGGAATGGTCCCATGGGAGTCATGGAAGTACCGGCCTTCTCACGCGGCACCGAGGGCATCGCGCGGGCAATCGCGTCGCAAAAGGATGCCCATACCGTGGCCGGGGGCGGGGAATCCGTGGAGATGTTGTCCCGGTTGAAGTTGAGTGACCGCCTGGATCACATATCGACGGGAGGCGGGGCCGCCCTTCAGTACCTGGCCGGCGACGCTTTGCCAGCGCTCAGTCTCCTGGAGCGAACCGGAACCAGGCGCCGTCGCCCCTGGGTTGGAGGCAACTGGAAGATGAGTGTTCCCAGCTCGCGCGCCCGCGTGCTGGCGAGAGCGGTGGCGGAAGGCGTGGCGGGAGACGACGTGGATGTAGTCATATTCCCCTCCCACACGCAGATCGAGGGCGTCGCCGGGGAGATCGGGGATTCCCGTCTCCTGGTGGGTGGTCAGGACTGCCACTGGGAAACCGAGGGATCCTTCACCTCCGGGGTATCGGGCGCCATGTTGGGAGAAGCCGGTGCCCGGTGCACCCTGGTGGGACATTCCGAATGTCGTCGATACTTGGGCGACGACGATGATCGGGTCGCCAGTAAG
Organism: uncultured Clostridia bacterium; assembly: GCA_964385545.1. Taxonomy (GTDB): domain Bacteria; phylum Bacillota; class Sulfobacillia; order SLMV01; family SLMV01; genus CSSED11-154. The sequence continues at coordinate 11,680 of CAYLPL010000024.1, forward strand.
CTTCGCACGGCCCTGGCATCGGACCTCGTGGCAATACTCTGTTTCGGAGAGGAGTCTCGGGCAGGGGAGGACGGCGGCTGGAAGACGATCGAACGCCAGCTTCGTCGTGCACTGGAAGGTTTGAAGCAGGCCTACGGCGATGAATACCCCTGGAGTAGTCGCCTGCTCCTAGCCTACGAACCCGTTTGGGCCATCGGTTCGGGTGAACCCGCCTCCCCGGAAACCGTCGCGGATACGACCAGCAAGATCCGGGAGGAATTGGGACACATATTTGATCCCTGGGCCGCCGAGGAGATACGGTTGGTCTACGGAGGTAGCGTAAACGCGGATAATGCCGCCGATTTTGTCGCGCTGCCCTCCGTGGATGGTGTCCTGGTCGGAGGAGCCAGTACCTCGGCCGAGTCCTTCCTCGGTATCGTCGAGGCGGTGCGCGAATCCGCGAGAGAGCGGGATGAATGATGTCCGAAGGTGCTACGCCGGGCCCTAATCCATCGGGCCCGGTTGTTTTGCTCATAATCGACGGTCTGGGTTTTTTCCCCGCCACCGAGGGCAAAGCGTTACTTGCGACGCCCACTCCCCACCGTTGTGAAATCGACGCCCGATACATAGGCACCAGATTGTCCAGCTCCGGTGATGCCGTGGGTCTAAGACCCGGCCAGATGGGCAATTCCAACGTGGGACATCTCCATCTCGGGGCCGGTCGGATAGTTCCCCAGGACGGGTTGAGAATCGACCGGGCCATCAGCGATGGGAGTATCTTCAATAACCCCGAGCTTTCCCGACTGATGGATCAAACGCGAAAATCCGGCGCCACGTTGCACATCATGGGGCTGGTGTCAGACGGCCGAGTCCACAGCGATTTGCGGCACCTTTTTGCCCTGCTCACCATGGCCCGTCGCCGTGCCGTGGGCAATGTCGCCGTGCACGCCTTCCTGGACGGCCGCGACGTGTCACCGGGGACGGCGCCGAAGTACTTGAGCGCTTTGGAAGAACAGCTGCGACGTTCCCCGGATCATCGCCTCGCCACGATATCCGGACGATATTATGCCATGGACCGGGATCGCCGTTGGGACAGATTGGACCTGGCTCTTGCCGCCATATTGCGCGGCGAGGGACGTCGGGCCGGGGGTGTCCGAGAGGCGATAGAGGCCTGGAGCGCGGCCGGAGAGAGCGACGAATTCGTGTTGCCTACCGTGCTCGGAGGGTACACGGGGGTGGATACGGATGACACCCTCTTGACGTTTAATTACCTGTCGGACCGCTTGGGCGAACTGCTCCGTCG
>CAYLPL010000025.1:0-12754 GCA_964385545.1 uncultured Clostridia bacterium
GAACCGGGGAGAGCGCCTCGGCGGTTCTTGGCAGAATAATGACTTCGTCAGCTATCCCCAAAGACCCTTCATCCGGACGATCGGTGACGAGACAAATCCATCCTCCTCGTGCCCTGACCGACTCGACGTTAGAGATCACCTTGTCCCTCAAATGGTCTTGGGTGCATATGGCGATGACCGGGACATCGTCTTCGATCAGGGCGATGGTGCCATGTTTGAGTTCCCCGGCCGCGTACGCCTCGGCGTGAATATACGATATTTCCTTCAGCTTGAGTTGCCCTTCCATCGCGGCGGCGTAGTCAAGTCCTCGCCCGATGTAGAAGACATCTTCCCACTCGGCCAAGTACTCGGCGACCCTGATCACGTCCTTCTGATCCGAGAGGAGGTTCTCACCCAGCCCGGGAAGATCTGGGGCCGCCTCCAATATGGAATCCACCTCCACCTTTAGCACTTCGTCCAACCCCCGCAGCGTGCCCAGGTGACAGGCTATGAGGTCCAGGATAAGAAGCTGGGTGGTATAGGTCTTCGTCGACGCGACGGATATTTCCGGTCCCGCCCGGGTAAACACCACATCGTCCACTCCACGCGACAGCGAGGAACCTACTACGTTGGTCACCCCTATAGTCGTGGCTTTCGCTGCCCGGGCAATATCCAAACAAGCCAGAGTATCCGCCGTCTCCCCGGATTGGCTGACGAATACCACCAAAGTGTGCTCGTCGATTAACGGTTCAGCATAACGGAACTCGGAGCCGATTTCCGCCCGCGCGGGCACTCCGAGGAAACGTTCAAACTGCGATCTCGCCGCCAGCGCGGCGTGGTAGGAGGTGCCACACCCGACCAGATAGACCTTCGAGATATCGGCGACGAAGGCGGAACTCCTTTCGAGTTCAGGTAGATTGGCGGCTCCCTCTCCCACCCGCCCCTGGAGGGCGGCGATCCAGGCCGACGGCTGTTCCAGGATCTCTTTGATCATGAAATGGGGGTGTCCGCCTCTTTCGGCAGCGTCCGCATCCCACTCGACTCGCTCCGTCTCTCGCGACACGGGCTGGCCAGATTCGTCAAATATCTCGAATCCCTCCCGCGTGAGGAGCACAAAGTCGCCGTTTTCTAAAATCACCACATCCCGAGTATAGGGAAGCAAAGCGGCGATATCCGAAGCCAGGAAATGTTCTCCATCCCCGACTCCGACTATGAGCGGGCTCTCACGTCTAACCCCAACCAAGACCTCCGGCTCTCCGTCACGTCCCGCTTCCATTACGGCCAAAGCGTACGCTCCCTTTAGGTAATGCGTCGCCTCCATGGTCGCCTCAAGCAAGTCCATCTCCTTGTCCCGTTGGCGTTCCACGAGATGGGGTATCACCTCGGTATCCACGTTGGATTTGAACCGATGGCCCTCTTCGCGCAGTTGATTGCCCAACTCGAAATAGTTCTCGATGATCCCGTTGTGCACGACCGCCAATTCATCGCGACAATCGGTATGGGGATGGGCGTTGATGTCGTTGGGGCGTCCGTGGGTCGCCCAGCGGGTGTGACCTATCCCGGCACTCGAGTCCGGCGGAGGATTCTCCTCCAGCCCTGCGGAGAGGCCGCTCGCGATATCCCCCTCGCGCTTAAGGACCCAGATGGGGCCGCCGTCCTTGGGGACCAAAGCCAGTCCGGCGGAATCATAGCCCCGATACTCCAGGCGTTTGAGTCCTTCCATTATCACGTCGGTTGCAGATCGATAACCGATATATCCCACTATTCCACACACGATACTTCCCCCTTCCGAAGGAAAGCGAATGGCGAAAGGAGGATGTAACGACCCGTAGAATCACCCGTAACCCTTTGTCCCCGGAGTTACCCCCGGGATTTGAGGCCACGGTCACGACCGATTCAAGCCGTGGAGCATCCGCCGAATAATTCGATGAACTCCAAACCTCGTCAACCCGCCCTGTGTCGGCGGGTTCGGGCGCTTAACCGTTCAGCCATCTACCGCGGGTCGGGCATCCCCGTTTTTGCGTTCAGCCCAGACGTTGCGCGACAATATCAGCGAGATCGTCCGCAATTTCCTCTATCAGCTCCCTATCGGGCCCCTCCACCAGTATCCTGATCACCGGCTCTGTGCCCGAGGGCCTAACTATGATTCGGCCGCTTTCACCCAGGCGCTTCCGTCCCCGAGAAATGGCCTCCTCAATGGTCTGATCCTCCTCGAGACCCTCGCGATCACTAACCGGGACGTTCTCCACGATTTGAGGGTATTTGGTAAAGTCCATCACCATTTCCTCGATACCCTGGCCTCGATTCAACAGCGCACGCGCTATAGTTAAGGCGGACAGAATGCCGTCTCCGGTCGTGGCACAATGACCTAGCACCAGGTGTCCGGATATTTCCCCGCCCAGATTGGCTCCCGTCTCCCGCATTTTTATCATGATCTCCCTGTCGCCAACGGGACACTGAACGGTTTCGACACCCAGTGGTTCGAGACATGCACCGAGACCCAAATTGTTTATCATGGTAACCACGACCGTCTCGTTGGCCAACTCTCCCTCCTGGATCATATCCCGGGCAATTATGTAGAGAAGATCATCGCCGTCGAGCACCTTGCCCAGGGGACTTACGGCAACCAGACGGTCCGCATCTCCATCTAGCGCAAACCCGACATCGTAATCGCCCGAGGTCATCATGCCGATCAAAGACTCCGGTTTGGTCGAGCCGCATTCGACGTTGATGTTATCCCCGTCGGGACTGTCAAATATGGAGGTTACCGAAGCTCCCGCGGAACGAAAGGCGGCCGGACCTAATCTGTAACCGGCTCCGTTGGCACAGTCCATGGCCACCCTGAGTCCGGCCAGCGAATCACGATCAAGTCCTAAAGAGGCGGTGAGGTGTTCTAGGTATTCCCATACTTCCCGATCGCCCCTGAACAATCTCCCCAGGGCCGATCCCTGCGGCCTCGGGCCGTTTTCACCCATGCCCCTTTCGATTTCCCCTTCATCTTGGGGCGCCAGCTTGTAACCCGACGCATCGAAGAATTTAATGCCGTTGTATTCCGAGGGATTGTGACTGGCCGAGATCACCAACCCGGCTACGTTGGCGTCACAACTCGCGGTCGCGTGAGCGACCGCCGGCGTGGGAACCACTCCCATGTCGATCACATCTACACCGCAGGACATGGCGGCGGAAGCCGCAGCAGCGCCTATCATATCCCCGGAGCGACGCGTATCGCGACCCATGATTATCCGTGGGCAAAAATCGCCCTGTCCCCGGCGCTCGAGAAAGAAACCGGTGGCCGCGCGCACGAGATTGAAGGCCAGCTCCGGTGTAAGTCTCGAGTTGGCGACACCGCGAACTCCATCGGTTCCAAAAAGTGAAGGTGACATGGGATTACTCCCCTTTCGCAGTCTTTCGAACCAGTGACGTTACTCGGGTTCAATTACCTGCAACTTCAGTTCCAGCAATACCTCTTCGGGTTCCAGGTGAATCTCTCGAGAATCCACGTCCTCCGGCAAGGCTACCGAAGCGTCAACTTCGTAAAACAAAAAGTCCCCGGGTGCAGGTTCGGTGGGTTCGGATTCCGCGCTCTCCTCTTCCGTGGTGGCATCCGCCTCCCCCGATTCATCCCCATCTTCGACATCTTCGACACCCATTTCTTCCCGCCATTTATCTATAAGGTCGTCCACGTCGATCTCGCTCAGATCCACGGGAGTGGTAACCAGATACTCCAGTTCCTCGACCTCCGATTCGGGACCGGTAACAGTCGCGATATCCGGATCCGCCGTTATCTCCCGCACGACTAGGTTACCCTCGAGATTACCGAAAACTGTCGGTCTCACCACCAAATCCCGCGATGCCCTGGTCGCCTCGAGCGGGACCACAATATCGATCTGTCTCGGCGTGACGAAGACTCCTCTTACCGTCTCTCCGTGGATGTCTACCGGAGAGCATACCACCTGTTCGCGCAACTCCCTCTCCAGGCCGTCAACCGTCACCGCGGCAACGACGCGGGAAACGGACTCCACACGGCTCGAGGGACCTTCCACGACCACCCGCTCCGGATCCGCGGAGGGATCGGCGAGATCCACCGCAGGATCGCCGCGAAGGTCTACCGAGACCGAGAATACTTCTTCGATGGACTCTTCGATATCGACGGTAACGGTCTGGGGAGTCACCTGCACCAGCTGCACGCCCCGGGGCACGGAAACCGTTACAAAATAGCTGACCGAACCCTGTTCGGCGCGGGCGAGACTGACCGTAGCGACGAAATCATCCCGGGTCAAATCCCGCATTAACTCCCTATCCCCTCGCAGGGTCACGTCTACCTGCGATGGCTCCATTTCCAAGACGGCCAAGCCCTCTGGAATCTCGCGCCATCCCAGGGGAATACCGGTGAACGTGCGCTGAACTTCGCGGGCACCACCACTCGTGACCTGGATCCACAATACCAAAGCCACGAAAACCGAGAACATGAGTACGAAACGATCGTTGAACAGCAGTTTATTCACCAGTACCGCCCCCCGAGGGGCTAAAATAGGAGAGGATGGAATTCTTGTCGTTACTGACCAGCAACTCGGACAACATCTCCCGTAGTGATTCCTCATCGAGATTCCGGATCAATTTGCCACCGCGGGCCAGGGATATGGCCCCGTTCTCCTCGGATACCACGAGGACCACGGCGTCGGTTTGTTCCGTTATACCCAGGGACGCCCGGTGCCGTCCCCCCATCTTGGGATCAACTTCCGATTCCGTCAGAGGGAGAAAGCAGGCAGCCGCCACGACGCGATTCCCTCGAATGATCACGGCGCCATCGTGGAGGGGAGTGTTCGGTATGAATATATTTACCAAGAACTCGGCCGATACCCGTCCATCGATCCTTATCCCGGTTTCGGCAACGTCCTCGAGGCCAGTTTCTCGCTCCAAGACTATGAGCGCTCCCACTTTATTGCGCGACATGGTCTTCACGGCCCGGACGAGATCCTGGATCAGTCTATCGAGATCGGGGCGTTCCAAAACGGCGATCCCGGGACCGAACAGGCGACCTCGCCCGACCTGTTCGAGGGCCCTGCGCAGCTCCGGTTGAAACACGATCGGGATTGCCACCAAAAGCGAAATCTGCACCTGCTCCAAGGCCCAATTGATCGCCGAAAGACTCAGCCATCCGCTGATTACCGTCGCCGTGAGGAGGATCGCAAGCCCCTGCACGAGGTGAATAGCGCGGGTACCACGTATTAGCAAAATGATTCGATAGATTATGTATGCTATCAGTACGACATCCACGAAAGCCACCAGGATATCCAGGGGTGTCATGGTGTCTATATGAAAGACCAATCTATCCCAAACCGTACCCAAGCGATCAACCTCCGTTCTCGTGGGGATGATCATCGCGGGCGTAATAGGCCAGGCTCTCCAACTCCGAGGTCAAATCTACCGTCCTCACCACGACGTCTTCGGGAACCGGTAAATGGACGGGGGCGAAATTTAAAATGGCCCTCACCCCGGCGCTGACCAGCCTGTCGGCCACATCTCGCGCCGCCGTGTCGGGCACGGCCACCACCGCAAGACGCACGTCGTTTTCGGCTATGATGTCTTCCATGTCATCGGCATGGAAAATCTCCAAACCGGCGATACTTTTGCCCACCAAATCCTGTCGCACATCGAACAGAAATCGGATATCGAGGTGACGGTGTTCCTGGCGACTGTACCGCACCAGGGCCTGACCAATGTTGCCACAACCCACTATAGCCAAGTGAATGGGGCGATCGAGACCGAGGATCCATCTGATCCTGTCCTCCAGGAGCTCCACATTATACCCCAGTCCCCTGGTGCCAAAGGCGCCGAAATACGCGAGATCCTTACGGATTTGTTCCGAGGAAAAGCCCGTCAATTCTCCCATCCGTGAAGAGGAAACTATACTCTCCCCCTCGTTTTGTATCTCATGGAGGACACGGAGATAGGCCGGCAGGCGGCTAATTGTTACGTCGGGGATGCTCCTGTCGATGATAGTGCCCCCTCTCCGTTGCGTGCGAAGCCGGGCGAGCGCGTTCGGTCTATGGGAGTGACATAAACTCCTTCGAAACTTCGACACAACGCGGCTCGCTCCTGCGGATACTCCTCCGATAGAGACACCAGTCGATGGCACAGGGTTCCGTTTCCTTCATCCCCCATCCCCATCTACCAGCCTCCGTATCTTGCGAAAATGATATTCCACCGTCGACTTAGTAACCGGTGGATCGGCCATCTCGCCGATTTCCTTAAGGCTGGCTTCGGGATGCTCCACCCGGAGTCTCATCATCTCACGCGTTCGCCCAGAAAGCCCATCCATCAAATCGGGACTCAAACGGTTCAGATCCTCCATCTGCCTGATAGCCGCCTCGACCGATTTGTTCACATTGGCCGTCTCAAAATTGACCCGCCGATTGACGCGATTCTTGACCTCACGCATAACGCGGATATCTTCGAAACGCAAAAGCGCTCGCGCCGCTCCGATCAACCGCAAGAAATCCGAGATCGATTCCGCGTCTTTTAAGTATACCCTGTCACCGCGCCGATTCGTGCCCTCGATGCCGGCGTTCTGCATGGATTCGTCGACGCGTCGGCCTTCCCCGCTCGAACCACATCGAAGCTCGAGATGGTAACCAGAACGAGGATCGTTTATCGATCCACCGGCCAGGAATACTCCACGAAGGTACGCGCGAAGCAGCTCTTCGGGGGGGTCATCCAACGAATGTTCCCGAGCAGCTATTCCTTCGATGGACGTGCCTGGAAATAGTATCTTGAACGTCAGGCGCCTACCGAATCGGTTACCTCTGGCCGTTTCGAGGGTCCCGGCGGTCCCGAGTACTCGCCGCGCCAGGTTGATCAGTCGTCGCGCCACTCCCGGATGAGTGGTGCTAAACTGAAGTGCGGGATGACCTTCGCCCATCTCCACGCGAAGCGCGCGACAGAAGAGCCCCCGCAACTCCGCCGCGGCAACACCGCGATCCCGGGGTAAGGGACTTTGTGCTATCTCATCTTTTACGCGGCGTGAGAAGGGAGCCAGGTCTTTCCCCAGACCAAAACGGCGCCTCGTCAATGCGTATCGTCTCTTTCTTCCAGCGAAGCCCCTGCTTCATCATTGAGTGCTTCTATCCCACGGTGTTCCACCGTTACCGACAAAGACCGCGCCCGCAGATGATCACCCAACATCTGCGCGAGCACCACCGATCGATGCCTGCCTCCGGTACAACCGATCGCGACCACCAGTTGCGTCTTACCTTCCGCTCTGTAATGCGGGATGAGAAAATCCAAGAACTCCAGCAATCGCGCGAAAAACTCCTGCGTTACGGGTGAAGAGTCGACGAAGACTCGAACCCTGTCGTCGAGACCTGTGAGAGGTCGAAGGTCCTCATCGTAATGTGGATTGGGTAAAAATCTCACGTCGAAGACCAGGTCGGCATCCGTCGGAATGCCGTTTTTGAAACCGAAGGATACCACGGAAATGTAAGGACCCGGTGGGTGATCTCCCTCGCTGAAGAGTTGAAACACTCGTTTGCGGAGGTCACGCGGATGCATCTCGGAGGTATCTATCACGTGGGTTGCCCTGCCCCGGAGGCCGTCCAGGAGGCTTCGCTCGCGATGCATAACCTCGGAAATGCTGCCTTCGGAGCCCAATGGGTGACTCCGCCGCGTCTCCTTGAAGCGACGGATCAGGGTCGCATCGTCCGCTTCCAAAAAGAGTACGGAAACGTCTCCCTCCATCTCGGCCAGGGCCTCTCGGATCCGGTGGAAGAAGGCACCGCCTCGAACGTCTATGACCAGGGCCACCCTGTCCACCAAGTTCTCGGGTGCCCCGAGTAGTTGCGCAAATCGTGGGATCAATGCCGGAGGAAGATTATCGACGCAAAAGTAGCCTAAATCTTCCATCGCCCTGAGGGCCACGCTCTTGCCCGAACCCGACAGCCCGGAGATAATGACGAAACTGACGCCGTCCAATCCACTCACATCTCCTCGGCATTCCCAATATCATTCGCTCGGCGTGTCTCGCTCTCGCTCGTGTCTAGTCGAGTTGTCCCCCCCGTCGTCTTCTTTCTTATGATCTTTTGCGGATTCCTCTTCCGCCCGGGAGTCGTCGGTCGCCGCAGGAGCCGGAGACGTCCGTGATTCCGAGGCTGGCGGGGTCTCCTGCACCGGCACGGAGGAGTCCTTACCGGATACCAACAGGGCTATTCCCGCGATTATCAACAATACCGGCCACCACGCCGATAAATCGAAGTATACTAAACGATCGATGAGGAAGTACGCACCGACAGCGATTAGTATCGCTCCACCAATTCGGGTTCTCCTACCCGTATCGTTGTATTGTACGCTGGCGTCCTCTCCGACCGTCGCTTCCGCCGGGGTTTCCGCCTTCGTTTCGGTCCGCGGCGGAGCTGAAACCGTAGCAGAAGCTACTTTCCCGCGAACCTCCTTCTCATCGGGCATGATAATCCAGGCCAAAATGTACAGGAGAACTCCGGTGCCCCCCACCAGCACCAGGAGAATCCACGCCAGTCGAATTGCGACTGGATCCGTGTTGAAGTATTCCGCCAATCCCCCGCAAACCCCACCGATGACGCGGTGCCTGCGGGAACGATAAAGACGCGTCTGCACCGATCTCACCTCCATTTTCGGAAGAGGTCATTATCTCTCCCGGCTACCATCACTTTATGGGGAGCGGAAGGCCCGCGCAAGGGGTGGGACGGGGCCTCTAACCCGGGTTATTTTTCGATGATGGAACGAAGGAAACTGTGGAGGGCGTCAATCTGAACGGGATCCAGGTATTCGAGTTCCGGCAGTAGATCCATCAAGTCTGGTCGTTTCTCCAAAAGATGCGCGGCCACGATCACTTCCTCGGGGAAGAGATCCGACGATTCCTCGACATCGGCAACGAGCCTCCCGACGGGCACCTCGTAGACTCCAGCCAGTTCCCGCAGCATGCGCACGCTGGGCTGACGCTCTCCGCGCTCATACTTGCTGATGGTGGTGAAATGTTTCCCGACAATTTTTTCCACGTCGTAGATGCTCAAACCGGCCCTTTCGCGGTAACGACGTAACCGGTCTCCGAGCTCTTCCAAAGATAACCCCCCAAATCGTTATCCAATCGACCACTCGATATGGGATACGATTTGGAGGGTTGGTCTCCTATAGCCCCATAGGCTACTATCATTCTCGGGTAGCCTCTAGCGCCCTAATTCGGGAGAATTCACCGGAGACTCCGGTTCCTTACCCGAGAGCACCGCGATCACGTTGCGGGACGCCATCTTCGCCATTGCCGTGCGTGCTTGCACAGTGGCGCTACCGAGGTGTGGAGCCAACACCACATTATCCAGGAAAGTGAGGGGGTGATCGGTCGACAGTGGTTCCATGGCATATACGTCCAGACCGGCCGCGGCCACCTCGCCTTGCTCCAATGCCCAGACCAGCGCTTCCTCGTCGACGAGATCTCCCCGGGCAGTGTTTATGAGTACCGCCTCGGATTTCATGCGCCGAAACTCCGACGCCCCAATCATTCCCTTGGTCTCGGCCGTTAGCGGAACGTGCAGGGTAACGAAATCCGAAGAGGCTAACAGCCGCTCCAAATCCGCATACTCGATGCCCAGCTCGGACTCGAGACGTTCCCGGCGCCGGGTATCGGTGTAGAGGATGCGCATCGAGAATCCCCTGGCCCTGCGTGCAACGGCCGTCCCTATACGTCCCATACCCACGATCCCCAAAGTCGCGTTGTTGACGTCCTTACCGAGCATGTATGTCGGTTCCCAGGTCAACCAGTCACCCGTCCGTGTGGCGCGATCTGCCTCGATCAGACGACGAGCCGCGGCGAGAATCAGGGCGAAGGCAAAATCTGCTGTGGTTTCCGTCAACACTCCCGGCGTATTGGTAACCCAGATTCCCCGGGAGGTCGCCGCCCTAACGTCGATGTTATCGTAACCCACCGCGTAGTTCGCTATTACGCGAAGGTCGGGAGCAGCATCCAGTATGGCCTCATCTATTTGATCGGTAAGAAGGCAAAGCAGACCGTTTGCGTTCCGAACTGAGGAAAGCAGTTGCTTTGACGACGGTGGCAACCGATCGGGCCATACCTCAACGTCAGCGAAGGCCTCCAGCTTCTCTGTTCCACCTTCGGGCAGTTTGCGAGTCACGAACACCTTCGGTTTGGCGGACAAAAAATCCCTCCCCGGTATCGTCTGGGTTCACTAGCGTTCCAAATGGATCGACAATCTTTGGGCCGCGGCAAAGAGGGCTTTTTCAGCCGTCCGCGAATCGGGATCCTCCTTCGGTCGATCTTCGAAACACGGGACTATCCAATCGAACTCTTCACCCAAGGTTTCCCCGGCTCCGGGTTCCACGAAACCGGGCAGAACCGCCGCCGGCACGCCCAGTGCTCGGGCCCGCCGCGCGACGGTGACGGGGAGTTTCCCCCCCATGCTCTGAGAATCCAGTCGGCCCTCACCGGTTATTACCAGATCACAGTCGGTTACGAGGGCGTCGAAATCGACGATATCCAACGCCATCTCCGATCCGGGCAATAGCCTGGCTCCCAGCATTGCCACGAGCATGGCGCCCATACCGCCGGCGGCGCCGGCGCCGGGTAGACTCGCAACGTCCCTTTCCGCGATCTCCGACAACACATCACCCAGGACTGCAAGGGATCTCTCCAGCACCTCCACGTCCGCCGGAGAGGCTCCTTTTTGCGGGCCGAACACGGCCGCCGCACCCCTAGATCCGACGAGGGGATTATTCACATCCGACATAACCCTCAGCGATACCCCTTCGTGCCAGCGACAGGCGTGTTCCCCGAAATCGACATCTACGATCTTGCGAAACTCCCTGGGTCCGCCCACTATCTCTCTACCGGAGGCATCCCAAAAACTCGCACCCAGCGCTCGCGCCATGCCAACACCTCCGTCGACCGTGGCGCTGCCGCCAATCCCCATGATCAAATCGTTAGAGTAGTATTGCGCCGCGCCCAGCAATTCACCGGTCCCGAAACTGGTCGTATGAAAGGGATTTCGATACTTCGGAGGTACCAACATTATGCCAGATGCCTGCGCCATTTCAGCCAGGACTTTGTCATCGCGAAGCAGGGCAAACGCGGCCAATGTCCGCCCGCCCAACGGGTCCGTTACCTCGGTGCACATCCAGCGCGCGTGCATGGCCGCCCCCAGGGCCGCCATGGTGCCGTCGCCGCCATCACCCAACGGCACCGATCCCACCACCGCGTCCGGGAACCTAGCAAGCAAAGCGCATTCGACGATTTCGGCGGCCCTTGCCGCTGACAGGGTACCTTTGTAGCTGTCGGGGGCCACGAGAAAGCGCAAGGGAATCCTAGCCCTTCATTCCAAGGCCAGCGAGAAAAGTACACTCATCACGCTGAACAAAGTCGCGGCCACCAGCGCCCACCAAAAACCAGCTACCGAAAAGCTCGGCACAATCGCCGCCGTAAGCTGCATCATTAAAGCGTTTACGACGAGGGTGAAAAGACCCAGCGTTAGCAGGTTAAACGGAAGAGTGAGGACGAGCAGGACGGGCCGTATTATGGCGTTTACCACACCCAGGACCGCCGCCGCCAGCAGAATTCCCGCTGACCCGCCCGGTGCTTCAACCCCGGGCAGAAGCCATTCGATAACCACTAAGACGACCGCATTGAGCAAAAACCTCTTCAGCAAGTGTCACTCGTCTCCTTCGGGCATGATTATCCAGGCGACAATATAAAGGAGTATGCCGGCGCCCTCGAGCAGGGCAAACGCCGCCCAAAGCAATCTTACGAGAACCGGGTCGACGGAGAAATACTCCGCGACTCCACCGCAAACCCCGGCCAAGATCCTTTCTTTGCGGGAACGCCGTAGCTTGTTCTTTTGATCCACGTCCTTGGCCTCCTCAGACCTACGTTCAAGGAATCTATTCGTCTCACGCCCGAGACTTCCTCCTCGAATGCGGCACGATTCGCGCCCCGGAAATCTCGACGCTACTCACCGTTCCGATCGCTCCACCAGATAACGCTTCACGGATCTGGCTGCCCTTTTGGTCATCCCGGGCACGTCCGCGAGTTCCTCCTCCGACGCAGCGGCCATGGCCTCGATGGAATTGAAATGGGCCAAAAGGGCGTTACGGCGCTTGGGGCCGATCCCCGGCACGTCGTCCAGGATGGAGCGGATGCCCCCCTTACTGCGCAGCTGTCGATGATAATCTATCGCGAAACGGTGCGCTTCGTCACGTAATCTCTGAACCAACTTGAGCCCCTCGGAATTACGCCGGAGGCGAAGCGGTTCCCCCCCTCCTGGCAGGTACAAGATCTCTTCCCTTTTGGCAATACCAGCCAGCGGAATGTCTTGCAGAGGGGTATCCGAGAGAGCGGCAACCGCGGCCGATACGTGACCTGGCCCCCCGTCTATCAAGATGAGATCCGGTAAGGTGGCAAACGAGGTATCGGACACCTTGACGGCTCCCTCTTCGGCCCTCATCAGACGACGGGACCGCCTGGTGAGAACTTCGCTCATCATGGCGTAATCGTCGATTCCCTCCACGCCCTTGATTCTGAAACGACGGTATGCGTAGGGAGCCGGGTAACCCTCCTCGAACACTACCATGGAACCCACCGCGGAGGTGCCGGAAATGTTGGAGATATCGTAGCATTCTATCCGAGAGGGGAGACCCGGTAGGTCTAGGGCCTCGGCCAGCTCTGCCAGGGCACGGCCCGAATCCGCTGAATCATCCCCTTCATTTTCTTCCAACATCAGCTGCGCATTGCGATTGGCCA
>CAYLPL010000026.1:0-12545 GCA_964385545.1 uncultured Clostridia bacterium
CAAGACGGGTGAAGGGGCGCGTCGATCTCATCAACGGGAACGACTCCAGGACGCCCCTCGGCGCCCGGAAGGATCGCCACGAGCACATCGGCCACGGCCACGTCGACCTGGCCGCCCTCCACGAGGTGGTCGCCCACCCCGCCTTCGCGGATGTGCCGAAGATTCTCGAGACGCCGAAGAAGACGGCGGAAGATGGCCGGCCGTGGGACGCGATCAACCTGGAAGTGATCCGCCGGCTCGCCAACGGCGGGTGAGCGCGGACGTCCCCGCGGCCGACTGAGGCAATTACTTCCGGGGGAGGGCCCCCACCCCCGGATCGCAGGGCCGCCCTTCGATATTCTTTAGCGCGAGAGACGATCTTGTGCATTTGTTTGAACGAAAGGGGTGCTGATTCTTGAAGGGTAAACTTCTATCACTTCTGGTTTTGTCTTTGGTATTGGTCATGGTTTTTGGTTCCACCGCCATGGCCGTTCCGCCCTGGCTCGAAGGCGACGAAGATGATCTTCCGCCCGGCCTTGCCAAACTCGACGAGGAGGCCCTGCAGCGCCATCGAGAACGCTGGGAGACGAGATTATCCGAGATGACAGAGCGCGCACTGCGCCACGCAGAACAGACCTTAGGATTCGAGGATATGGATGAGGCCTCCTGGGCCTTGCCTTATGTCGCGCGGGCGAGATTGATGAACCTGATGGTCGGCCGGGGTCGGGGATCCTTCGCGCCGAACATGCCGGTAAAGCGGGCCGAGGTGCTGACCGTGGCCGTGCGCATGCTGGGCGAGCTCGATATCGATGACGAGCTCGACGACCTGGTATTCGACTTCTCCGAGGTCGAATGGGCGCGCGAGTGGTTGCAGATCGCCGCGGAGCACGATCTGTTCGACAACGAGGATAGCTTCCGTCCCAACGCCCCGGCGCAACGTGAGTGGGTGGCCCACGTCATGATTCGAGTGCTGGATGCCGTCGACTCCGACGAGCTCGACGATACCGGCGATGACCTGGACGATCTCTTGGACGATCTGGGAGGGTATCCCGATTATCCCGCGATAAGCTCCCAGTACCGCGAGGATCTTGCGTTGGCGCTGGAGCTGGACATATTCGAAGGCTATCCCGATCATACCCTGCGCCCCCACGCCCCGATTAGCAGGGCGGAGTTTGCCACCGTACTGAGCAACATGGCAGATTTGCTGGACATTGATGCCGATTGGGAAGACGAGGAGACGGGCATGGTGTACGTCGAGGGCGAGATCCTGGAAATCGACGAAGATGCCGAGAGGATCTCAATCGATCCCGTGGGATCCGAGGACGAAGCCGACTACAATCTCGATCCCGACGAGGAAGTGTGGTTGCGTTACGGCTCGACGGAGCAACTCGAAGAACTCGACGATCTCGCCGCGGGTGATAGGGTCAAGATGTATTATCACCCCGATGGCGATGTCGAATACATCTTTGCGCGCGCACATCTGGAGACCGTCGAGGGTACCCTCGAGGAGCTGGAGATGCCGGAGGGGGACCAGGACGGCGAGATAGAAGTACTCGTCGGAGATGAAGACGAATCTCAGGATTTCGCCCTGAAGGAATGGACTACGCTCAGCTGGGACCATCCCCCCTATCCCGGGGACGAAGTGACCCTGGAGGTGCGGGACGGCCTGGCCTTCGAGGTTCAAATAGAACCCTCCGACGACTTCCCGGCCTACTTTGGCGTCTTGCATGCTTTGGAGATCGATGATGACGATGAGGAGTTCATCCTGACCATCATCGGCGAAGATGACGACGAGCTCGACTTCGAAGGAGAGATCGAGGAAGTCGAAGTGTCCCTCGATGGAGAAGAGGCCGAGCTCGAGAACCTCGTGCTCGGATACGAGCTCGATCTTCGTACCGACGGCGAGGACGGCTTCGTGATAGAGATCGTGGCGTACACGCTGTCCGGGACTTTCACCGGCGAGTACTTCGAATATGACGAAGATGCCGAAACCCTCGAGATAGAGGTGGACGGCGAGTCCATGTTCTTTTTGGTCGACGGCGATTACGGACCGTCTCCCGACGATGCCGAAGACTGGGATTTCGAAGAGAATGAAAAGGTCGAAGTGGAATACGACGGCTACTTCCTCGTTTCGATAGGGGAGGCGGAATAGCCGAATCGGCGAAATGAAGACTGCGCGGGGCCCGGACGAGCCTGCTCGTCTCGGACCCCGCGCACATTCTCGCCCGGCGCAAGGTGGTCCTTGCCCGGTAATCGTCGCCCGGGGCTGTCTTTCACGGTGTCCTCGCGTCGGTAGACCTCCCGAATTCCCGGTATTTGCAGGCTATGGCGGGGTTTGCATCGAAGGTATATTCCCCGGTGCAAAGTTGACGGTGACCCGATCCGGACCGGGAAATGGCTTTTGTGCCTTGCTCCCAGGTCCTTCCGCGGATGCTCGTGGAAGTAGTTGGGTATAGAGTAAATGTAATCGGACGATCCATCCGCTTGCTATGGTTGCTAAATCGGGAAAACCGGAGGTTTAACCAGATGACGGAGGGTTCGCGATGAGGTACTTGAGCGCAGTTTCCTGGCTAACGCTGGCTGTTCTTTTCGCGAGCGCATTCTCCGGTGCATCCTCCGTCGCCTTCGCGATGCCTACCGATGTTTCGGGGCACTGGGCGGAAAGGGACATCGGCCTGCTCATCGCGGCCGAAGCCGTAAATCCCTACGAGGACGGAACCTTCCGGCCCGATCGGCCCGTCACCCGCGCCGAACTCGTCGCAATGGTAGTTTCCGGCTTCGGACTGGGTCCCGCTCCGCGCCCATCCTCCGACGATCAACCCAATTATCCCTCCGATATCTTCAGCGACATCGACGAGGAACACTGGTTCGCGAGGTATGCGCAAACCGCCCACGATATCGAAATCATCGAGGGTTATCCCGGCGGCACCTTCCGGCCCGATGCGCCCATAACGCGGGCAGAGCTCGCTACCATGCTCCATCGGGTCTTCGATGAGCGAGAGGTGTCGGGTGATCTGGGTTATGTCGATACCGATGACATACCCAGATGGGCGATGGATGCGGTAACCTGGTCTGATTCGATGGGTTTCATGCGGGGGTTCCCCGACGGTAAGTATCGACCCGAGAATCTGACGACCAGGGCCGAGGCGGCAACTTTGCTGCGGCGCGCCATGGAATACCGCGGAACCCTCTTCGATCTTCGGGGCACGGTGTTCGAGAGAACCATGGGCGGCGCCCAGGTCTCCATAGAATTGGACAACGGCAACGCACAACCCCTTGAGATGTCCGGGGTTCCCGTCTACAGAGGTGCCGAGCGCATATATCCCCGGGACATATCCCCCGGCGAAGAGCTGGGTATTGTCATGGATGCCTCGGGTGAGGTGGTCTGGGCCGAGATAGTACCCGGCGACATTTTGGCCACCGTGGATCAGATCGATTTCTCAGACAATTCCCTTCGGCTGACACCGTGGCTTCCCGGCGAGTGGGGCGAGCTCTCGGCGTGGGCGGAGGTGGCGTTTTGGACCGCCGCCGGCCGTCCCGAAGCGGGCGGACAACCGGACGATACCATTGAACTGTATTGGACCGAGGACACCGAGTTTTTCCGCCAGGGTATCGAGGTTCCACCCTCTTCTTTGCGGCCCCAAGATCGCGTTTATGTTCATTTAGAGGCGGGAACGCCCGCCTTATCCACCGTGGACGCGGTGAAATTCGATTCGTGGGGCGAAATCACCCGGGTCGCCGAAGATTTGAGCCGGTTGGATTGGGCCGGCATGGGCGTAACCGACGGCTCCGAATTGACACCGAACAGCAGGATCGAGTACGCGGGAGAAAGGGTTTCGCCGGAGAAACTCGAGGAGGGTATGAGAATCGGCGTGGTGCTCTCCCATGACGGCAAGTCCGTGAGCTACGCCGAGGTATACGATGATCGCATGCCCGGATTGCTCGAGGTAGCGATGACCGATAGGCCCACCGAACAGCGCCCCGACCTTTCGTCGGTCCGTTCAAATCCGGAAATCCTGGGGATAAGCGAGCTGCGCGATCGACTCGGGCTTTCGGGTGACGGAGTGACCGTAGCCGTGGTCGACACGGGAGTGGATCCCCGGATACGCGGAATATGGGGCCGCGGTGGGGCAACTCTGGTCGATTGGAAGGATTTCACGGGTTCCGGATCACTTCGCCAGCGAATCGTGGGTGCGCCAGCCAGTCACGCCGCGGAGGGCGACGTCTTCTTGGGAGATACCGCCACCGTGCGGGATCGCGAATTCGACTTCGAGGGACGCAATTTTCGCCTGCCCGGCCGCCAACCGGCCGATGGTACCCTCAGGGTGGGCTGGCTGTACCCGGAGGCCCTGGGACTCGGACGAGGAACCTCCGTGCTCATCGGGGCTGCGAGATCGCAAGAGGGAGGAGAATATGACGAGGTTTACGTGGATACTGATGGCGATGGCATCCTTCGCTCGCGCGAAATCTTTCGCTCGGTCGACGATGGTGGTCGGCCGGGTGTCTTGCGACCCGCTGGCGACGAAGGACCCGCCCTAAACTTCATCATCGCCCAACTGGACGACCGCGGTGAAGGCGTCAGTATCGGATATGATGGGAATGGTCACGGCACCCAGGTGGCCTCGGCGATCGCGGCGGTGGCAGGAGATGCCCCCGAGGGGGCTGCCCCCGAGGTGGGCCTGATGGTCTTAAAGGCACTGACCTCATCCGGATCGGGAACCTGGGACGAGGTCCTACGTGCTGTTCGATACGCTGCAGGAGAGGGTGCGGACATCATAAACGTGTCCGTGACGGGCGCGAGGGATTTGTCCGCCGGTGGCAGTAGGGAATCTCGCATGTTGCACGAGGTGGCGGAGCGATACGGTGTCCTGATCGTAACTGCGGCGGGTAATGCCGGTCCTGGTTTGGCGACGGCCTTTACTCCTGGCGACGTTCGCTCCACCCTGGCGGTGGGAGGAGCCACCCTTCCCGAGGTGGTCGCCCGCGATTACGGTTACGATTTGTCGGAGGCTGGGGTTTGGCAGCACAGCTCTGTCGGGCCGCGATCCGACGGGGCTTTGGCTCCCGCGGTCCTCGGGCCTGCGAGCGCCCATGTGTTAACCGCGGCACACCTTGGTTCCGACGAACCGGTCTTTTTTGAGGGCACCAGCTGTGCCGCCGCCTACGCGACGGGATTGGCGGCGCTGTTGGTGGAGGCAGCCGAAGATCGGGACCTGGACTATACCATGGCAGGAGTGAAACGGGCCATTGAATCGGGGGCACGTCCCCTTTCCGGTTACCTCACCGTGGAACAGGGTTTCGGGCTCATAGATCCCGAGGCCTCCTGGAGTGAACTGTTGGCGGATCCGCGCGGTGAAACATCCTTTTCGCTGGGAGTGGATTCCGCGGTCATGGTGGAAAGACCTTACGCGGGACGGGAACCCGGGGGGATTTACCTGCGCAGCCTGGAACCCGGGTCTCTCAATCTCCTTTTGGGCAACACGTCCGGGGAACCAGAGCGGGTCCGGCTCGAATCCGAGGACCTGCCCAGTGCTCTAGTTCCGCCCGGAGAAATCGCGATACCGGGCAACGGAGAGATAGTCATACCGCTAAACTACGAAGCGATTCCCGAGGGTTCGGTTCAAAGCGGTTTCATAATCGCCAAGTCCAGCGGGCAGCCGGAGATGGAATCTCGGCTGTTGCACACCCTGGTAAACCCCGTCCCCTTGGATGCTGACCGCGATCAGGTTTTTACCCGGGGAGTCTTGGATCCCGGGGGTTGGGAACGGCGGTTCATCTACGTACCCGACGGTACCTCACAACTGGAGGTGGATCTGAGGAATCCCGGCGGCAATACGGGCAGGGTGCGGGTACAGCTGGTCGACCCCGCGGGTGTTTCCGCCCATATTAGCTCCTACATAGGGGTTGGGAGTCACGAAGACGGCTCTCGAGTCGAGAGTACAGTACGCCATATCGAGCGGCCTACCCCGGGCGTGTGGGAGGTAAATGTATCCAGTTCGCCCTCCCTCTCTTTTTATGGTTTGGAACAAAGCGAATTCGAACTCGGGGTATCTCTCCTGGGGGAAGAAGGGATACTGCTCGATCCGAACCCTACCGAGTGGCGCTTCACACCCGACGAGCAGCCCGAATTCAGCGATGTGTTGGTGGATGTAGCCACTGGGTCCGGAGTCGATCTTTCGGCTCTGGAAACCTACGGGTACGGTTGGGTCTCCGAAACCGACGAGCCGCGCCTAGTTCCCCGCGAGTGGGTGGAGCATGATCCCGAGGAGGCGCATTACCGGGAGATTCGTCTCGACTCCCCGCATCGGGCGTTGAGCGCATGGGCGGGGAATTCCACGGATTCCGAGGCTAGCGACATCGACGTTTACATCTACTCCTACGACGAGTTCGGAAGCGTCATACCCGTCGCCGAGGGTCTGGGATACGCGGAGATATCGAACCCGTCTCCGGGTAGATACCTGGTAGTGGCCCGTTCCCGGGCAAAGGAGCGATCCTCCTTCGAGTTCGCGGTCGATGCCTGGCCCGATGGCAATGATCTTCGGGTATATCGGGCCGGGAGTTCCTCCGGCGCACAGAGACTTCGCGTTAGACTCGGTGCCCCCCCGACATCGGGAAGATTCTGGGCCGTGGTCGGTCTCAAGGATTCCGAAGGTAACGTGGTCACCGAAAGCACCCTGCGCGTCGAAGTGGAGCATTCGGACGTTTTGCTTTCGGCTTTCCCGTCCGGCTCACAAAGAGACGCAACCATATCCGTGCGGCTCGCCGACGGAAGAATGGCGCCCGGCGTAGTGCGCCTCGGTAACCGGATCTACGCGGTCGACGAATGGGGTCGAGTATCCCTGCCCCTGCCCGAGGATGCGGGACGTACCCGCAGGATCGAGATCAAATACGGGTCACCGCAGGGTGAGTGGACTGCACCGATGGATCTAACCCTGCACAGCTTCGCCATGGAGGAAATCGTGGCGTGGCGCAAAAACGTATTGCCAGGGATGGAAAGCGGGCGTTGGAGTAGCCCCTTGGCCAGTCGTCGATTGTCAGGTATACTCGGAGGCAGTTGATCTCGGCTTTCTGCCTCCCGGTCTTGTTGACCCAGGGTGGACAAGGATCCCGGGCTTTGGCATGATTGAATCCGGAGGATATGTTCTAGTCGGCTTCTTAGATCGGACGGGGGTTCCCTTTCCCGCCGAGAGAATATTCCATCCTCATTTGCCGGACATCCTACCTATACCGTTCCTGCCCAATTACGTATGTTTTGCGTGGAATCCCCGGGCGGGCTACGGGAGCACAAACAGTTGCATTCACCGA
The DNA here is from genome assembly GCA_964385545.1 of uncultured Clostridia bacterium. GTDB lineage: Bacteria > Bacillota > Sulfobacillia > SLMV01 > SLMV01 > CSSED11-154. The sequence goes on from CAYLPL010000026.1 coordinate 7,285, forward strand.
GGGGAGAATACGCTTGGATATTTACATCGACACCGCGAACATATCGGAGATTAGGGAAGTGGCCGAATGGGGCGTTCTTTCGGGTGTCACAACCAATCCGTCACTTTTGGCCAAAGAAGGTCGCGACTTGTCGGAGGTCATCTCCGAGATTTCGCAGTTGGTGCCGGGACCCATAAGTGCAGAGGTCATTGCCACCGACACAGAGGGTATGGTCGACGAGGGCATAGAATTGTCCCGGCTGGCCGAGAACATCGCCGTGAAGATACCGATGACCACGGACGGGCTGGCCGCGGTGGCGAGATTGAGCGAACGGGGCGTGAAGTGTAACGTCACACTGGTATTCTCCGTTCAGCAGGCTTTGCTGGCCGCCCGGGCGGGCGCGAGCTTCGTCAGTCCTTTCATGGGGCGTTTGGACGATATCGGGTCCGACAGCGCTCGAATCGTGGCGGACATGGCGCAAATCTTTGGATACTACGGTTTAGATACGCGCATTATTGCTGCCAGCGTGAGGCATACACAACACGTTTTGGATGCCGCCCTGGCCGGGGCCCACATAGCCACGATTCCCTACGCCGTCTTGAAGAAGATGGCAGGTCATCCGCTTACGGATGCAGGATTGGACAAGTTTCTATCGGACTGGAACGCCCACCGTGCGATGGAACGCTGATGTCACGGGCTGGCGCGAGCGATCATTGAAGGTAGGAAGGTGAGCCCGTTGGGGGAAAAAGTTTTGGAAATGGCGGATATGGAACACTTGAAGTTACAGGAACTGTACGAGATGGCCAAGGATCTGGATATTTCCGGTTACAGCAATCTCCGCAAGCGAGAATTGATTTTTGAAATTATCAAGGCCCGAACGGAAAACGAGGGGCACATTTTTGTCGAGGGTGTTCTGGATGTTATGCCGGACGGCTTTGGTTTCTTGCGACAGTTTTCCTATCTGCCGAGCGATGAAGATATTTACGTCTCCCCGTCCCAAATACGTCGTTTCGATTTGAGGACCGGGGACAAGGTTGCGGGTCAGGCCAGGGCTCCTAAGGATTCCGAGAGGTATTTCGCGCTGTTGCGCATAGAACTGGTCAATGGCGAATCCCCGGAAGAAGCGAGTAATAGGGTTCCGTTTCACGCGCTTACGCCCGTATTCCCCGACGTCCGCTACACCCTGGAGACATCCAGCAACGAAGTTTCCACCCGCCTGATAGACCTCATATCACCGATCGGTCGGGGACAAAGGGGATTGATCGTTTCACCTCCGAAGGCTGGCAAGACCGTGCTTCTCAAGCAGGTCGCCAACGCCTTGGCCACCAATCACCCGGACGTGCATCTCATGGTTCTGCTGGTGGACGAACGCCCGGAAGAGGTCACGGACATGGAGCGTTCGGTCAGGGGAGAGGTTCTGGCCTCCACCTTCGACAAACTGCCGGAGAATCACGTGAAATTGGCCGAGATGGTTCTGGAGCGGTCTCAGAGATTGGTGGAACAGGGCCGGGATGTAGTCATATTGCTCGACAGCATCACTCGCCTGGCGCGCGCCCACAACCTGGTCATTCCCACCAGCGGGCGAACCCTTTCGGGAGGTCTGGATCCCACGGCCCTTTACAAGCCCAAGAAGTTCTTCGGAGCTGCGCGAAATATCGAGGATGCCGGGAGTCTCACCGTGTTGGCGACGGCTCTCATAGATACCGGCAGCAGAATGGATGACGTCATTTACGAGGAATTCAAGGGTACCGGTAACATGGAGCTACACCTGGATCGCAAGCTCGCGGAGCGCCGCATATTCCCATCCATCGATCTAAAACGTTCCGGAACGCGTAAGGAGGAGCTCCTCCTGACGGAACAGGAACTGGAAGTGATGTGGCGGTTCAGAAAATCCACGGCGGATATGGATCCTGCGGAGCTGATGGAAGAGTTCGTGAGATTGATCAAACAGACCAAATCGAACCAGGATCTCCTGGAGATACTGCACGCGACCTTCTAAGGGAACATCTTGGGCTCGGCCGTTACCGAGGTGCCGACCACGACCCATATTGGCCTCAGGGCTCCTGCGTGCTATAATTCTTTACGCGTCCCTTTCCTGGGACAAATCGAGTGTTGACCCGACGCCGCCCAGGTGGCGTCTTTTGTGGGGAGGTTGAACTTACATGAAAACCGGTATACATCCCGAGTATCGCGAGGTTACTATCCGTTGTGCCTGCGGTGCCGAGTTTACCGAGATGAGTACTAGAGAGAACCTTAACGTGGAGATCTGCAGCAGATGTCACCCCTTCTACACCGGTAGGCGTCAGAGGACTTCCGCGGGCGGTCGTATCGAGCGGTTCCGCCGGAAATATGGCCTCGCCTCCGATGAGGGGGAAGCCGAACGCGAGTCGGAGTAGGTGCCTTCCGAAGAGCGTGACGACATGAACAAGGCGACCCGGGCTGGCGGACAGGCTGTGATCGAGGGAGTCATGATGAGGGCGGGCTCCCGGATGGCAGTCGCCGTCCGCGCTCCCGACGGAGAGATATCTCTTTATCGGGAACGGGTCGCCTCTCTCGGTGAAAGATACCCGGTTTTGCGCCTGCCCATCGTCCGCGGTGGAGTGACATTGATCGAGTCCCTTTCACTGGGGATAAAGGCGCTGATGTTTTCCGCGAATATCCAAGCACAATCCGAAGACGAAATGATCACCGGTCGCGATATGGGATTGGCGGTACTTGGGGGCATGGGCCTCGCCGTTGCCCTTTTCGTATTGCTCCCGACGCTCGCGACATCGCTTTTAGGACGTCTTGTGGACGGCAGGCTGGCGCTAAATCTCCTCGAGGGGGCCATACGTCTGGCGTTGGTGGTCGGCTATATCGCCATCATCGGTTATTTACCGGATATGGCCCGGGTATTCCAATATCACGGGGCCGAGCACATGGTCATACGGGCCTGGGAAAGGGCGGGCTTTCCGGAGGATGTCGACCTCGATGTAGATGATATTGTCTTAGAATCGACCGCCCATGCCCGCTGCGGCACCAGTTTTATCCTAATGGTGGCGGTGGTCAGCGTGGTAGTGTTTTCCTTTTTCGGGTGGCCCTCGATACTGGGTCGCATAGTGATCCGATTATTGATGCTCCCGGTGGTGGCGGGCATCGCGTATGAGATAATTAGATTGGCGGCCGAAGGACGCAGCAAGGTATTCGAACTTCTGGTCAAGCCGGGAATGTGGTTGCAAAGGCTGACCACCAGGAGGCCCGATACGGACCAGTTGGAGGTGGCGCTCGTGGCCCTTAGGGGCTGCATGATCGAAGGAGATGGTGACGCTTGAGCTTGGCCCAGGAAGTAGATGAAAGGATCGCCCGGATGCGGGAGCGGTATCACGAGCTGAATGCCCTCGTAAGCGATCCCGATGTAATCGCGCGCCACGATGAGTGGAAGGCTTATCTCAAGGAGCATTCCAGGATTGAACAGATTCTCAATGTACATGATGAGCTCGTGGCGACCGAGGGAGATATCGAGGGCGCTCAGGCTCTGTTGGAGGAGACCGAAGACAACAGTGAGTCCGCGTGGGTTCACGAGGAGATAGACGAGCTAAAACGGCGTACCGAGGAATTGGAGGACGAGCTCCGACGGTTGCTGATTCCCCCGGATGATCGCGACGAGAAGAACATTATCCTCGAGATTCGCGCCGGGGCCGGCGGAGATGAAGCTTCGCTTTTCGCCGCCGATCTTTTCCGTATGTATGCCAGGTACGCGGAGCTTTGCGGGTGGAAAGTCGAGGTAATGCATCAAAGCCCGACGGATCTCGGCGGCCTACGGGAGATCATCGCCTCCATCTCCGGTAACGGTGTGTTCCGCGATCTCAAGTACGAAAGCGGCGTGCACCGCGTGCAACGGGTGCCCGATACCGAATCCGGCGGAAGGATACACACCTCCACGGCAACGGTGGCCGTCCTTCCGGAAGCGGAAGAGGTGGACCTGGAGATCGATCCGACGGATTTGCAGATCGATACTTACAACGCCAGTGGTCCGGGCGGACAGCACGTAAACAAGACCGAATCGGCCGTCCGTATTACCCACCTGCCCTCGGGCCTGGTAGTGACATGCCAGGACGAGAAATCCCAGCACCGCAACCGGATGCAGGCGATGAAGGTGTTGCGCTCGCGACTTATGGACATGATTCAGCGCGAGCGGCAGGAAGAACTGTCGCGGGAGCGCAAATCGCAGGTAGGCACCGGGGACAGAAGCGAGAGAATTCGCACCTATAACTACCCGCAGAACCGCGTTACCGATCATCGCATTGGTCTTACCCTTCATCGGCTGGATGCGATCCTCGAAGGTGATCTGGAGGAATTGATTACCTCTCTGCGGGAGGCCGAGGAGACGGAACTTCTGGAGAAGGTGGCCTCGGGGTGACCGGATCCGGGGTTGTGCCCACCCGGGAAGAGATCTTGAAGTGGGCTATTCGACGGTTGCGCGACGCTGGCCTGCCGAACCCCACGCGAGAGGCGTGGCGATTGCTCGCCCCGTCCGACGGTTCCGTTCCCCGTTTCCTTTCCCAGCCCCGGGAAAGGGTCTCTCGTTGTAGATGGTCAGAGATTCGTCGCGACATTTGCCGCAGGGCCCGGCGGGAACCGCTGGCGTACATCCGCGAGAAGGCGGAGTTTTACTCCCGAGAGTTCCATATCGATGGGCGGGTACTCATACCGCGTCCGGAGACAGAAGTTCTCGTCGACACCGTCTTGGGGATAGCCCACGATCTTCCCGCGGGCCCACTAGCGGATGTCGGCACGGGAAGCGGGGTGATCGCGATAACCTTGGCCCACGAGCTTCCCGATCGAAGAGCCTACGCCATCGATATCGATCCCGGCGCGCTCGAGGTGGCCCGTCAAAACGTGCGATGCCACGCACTCGAGGACCGCGTGCTCGTGCGGTCCACAGTCGACGCCTCCATGATCCCGGCCGAGATCGCACCTGCCCTCGTAGTGAGCAATCCCCCCTACATCCCCACGAAGGAAATCGATAAACTCGAGCCTGAGGTCTCCCTTTGGGAACCTCGCGTCGCGCTGGATGGAGGCCCCGACGGACTCGCGATCATTCGAAGGTTGATCGGTGATTCGGCGAGGGTGCTTCCCCCGGGGGGCTACATCGCCTTCGAAATAGGGATGGGGCAGGCCCCGAACGTCGAGGGGGAACTCTTTCGCGCGGGCTTTGTCGATGTCTGTGTAGTCGAGGATCTTGCCGCCGTAGCGCGAATAGTACGCGCGAAACGACCGGGGAGGTGTCCGGATGAAGACTG
>CAYLPL010000027.1:0-12512 GCA_964385545.1 uncultured Clostridia bacterium
GGCAGGTCCAGTGGTTGAATACGGGGGGAGCCGCGGATATCGAGATCAGGGCCACGATGAGGTAATTGGCGAACTGCCGCGCAACCACTACGCGCATGTCGTTCTCCTGCCGGCGGGGCCACAGCGTCAAGATGGCCACGATGACGGCGGTGGCTGCGACGATTCTCCCCGCGGCAAGATCGATCCCCAGGATTGAACCGCTGCCGGAATTGGGGGCGATTCCCTCGAAGGGATAACCGTAGGCGAAACTATGCCAGGGGGTGAAAGCCCCTACCAGGATGAGGAGACTGCCCCAAAGGGTGCGGATTTCCTCTTTAGACATTGTGGATCGCACCTTCTCTCGCGAAGGGATTCCTCGATGGCGGTTTCAGAATAGGTCAGCCCACCCGCCCAGTCAAGGTCTCACTCCACTCTGGCGAGGGGGGGATAGCTTAGATATAATCCAGCGTGGGGCAAGGTGACAGTCGGAGGCCCCGGGAGGGATTGGTGTGTCTATGCGCGAGTTGCCGAATGGTCTGGGTTTTTACCTCCCGGGCACGTTGCCGGGTGCCGAAATCGGGAGTTCGGGAGAGGGACCGGCGAAGACTTCTCCCGGCATGCACTCCGCGGTTTACGTTCTCGTCGACGGTCGTCGGTGTGGCATAATCGATACCGGTATGGGTATCGGTGTTTTTCGCAAAGTTAGCCTCGCCCTTCATCGGTTGCGCGTCTTTCCCGAGTGGGTTCTTTTGACCCACGATCACTACGATCATGTGGCCAACGCCGCCTGGTTCAAGGACGAGATGGGAGTACCGGTTTATTGCCACGGCGCTGACCTACCTCTCATCGAACAACCCCTCAAGGTCTTCGACGAGGTCTACATGCGCAAAACCTTTGGGACCACCCTCAGGGAATCCTTTGCGGAAATGAATCGATGTGAGGGCGAATACCTACGTCATATGGAAGAAAGCATCCGCGATCGTTTCTATCCCGTTCGGATCGACGAAACCGTGGAAGACGGTGACATCCTCGAGGTCGGCGGGCTCGAGGTGGAATTGATACATACCCCGGGGCACTCGCCGGGACACGTTGCGGCATACTTGCCGCGCTTCGGCGCGATCTTTGCCGGGGATGCACCTCTTTGGTTCGGTCCGGGGCGCCCGGGCCCTTTGGGGGATTTCCGGAATTGGGTGGAGAGTATCGAGAGACTGCTCCTTCTGGACACGGAATTCATAGGTTGGGGGCATGCGGTACCCACCACGGGGCGCTCGCGCTGCCATCGGTTCCTCAACAATACCCTCCGACGTGCCCTCGAGGTCGAGGATGCCGTGATGGAAGAGATCGGTGTAGAACCGCAAACCATAGGAGAACTGGTAGAGATGATATACGGTGACAACGTAGGGGTATCGGAGGATCAGCGCAGGATCGCTGAAGACTCCGTACACTCGCTGCTGGCCAGTATGCACCGCGAGGGAAGGGTAGAACTGCGTCGCGGGGACGGCGTCATCCGCTGGGCGGAGCGGACTGGTTCCTGATCCGGGGGATGGTGAATTCCACGCGGGCACCGCCTTCCGGGGAGTTCATTGCGGTTATTCGGCCTCCGTGCCTTTCGACTATCTCGCGGCATATGGCCAAACCGAGACCCACACCTCCACCGGAGTTGCTCGCGCGATAGAATCGATCGAAGACCCGATTTAGATCCTCGATGGGAAAACCCTCTCCCTGGTCCGAGACCACCACGCCCACGCCGTCTTCTCGAATCCCCGCACGCAAAAGCACAGTGCTCCCCGCGGGACTGTGGCGTACGGCGTTGTCCAGGAGATTGCCCAGCACCTGGGCCATTCGTTCCTCGTCGGCCCAGACCTCCACTTCCTCCGCCTCGTTTTGCACTTGGACTTCCACTTCTTTATCCCGGGCGAGGGGCATGATGCGCGCGGCAGCATCGTCCAGCATCCTGCGGATGGGAACCCAGCCCGGTTCCAGTGGCAGTTGCCCCGACTCCAACCGTTCCAGCTGTAACAGATCTCCCAGGAGTCGTTCGATGCGGCGGGTTTCGTCCAATATGGTTTCCAGGTACGGTTCCTGATCCTCCGGTTCAATAACCCCGTCCAACATCGCCTGGGCAAAACCCCGCACGGTAGTTATCGGCGTGCGAATCTCGTGGGAGATCAAGGCGGCGAAAAGGGTGCGGCTGCGCAGGAGTTCTTCGAGTTGTTCAGCCATAATGTCCATTTGATTTGCCAGTTGGGCAAACTCCCCGGCGTATTGATCACCGGCACGACGGTGCAACTCGCCCCTTCCCAGCATTCGAGCCAGTTCACTCAGTTCCTCGGCCGGGCGGGATATGCGGCGAGCCAGGAAGAAACCCGCTACCACGGCGAAGATTAGCGCCAGTATAGATGTTTGCAGTACGATTCTCCGCAACCGATCTACTGCCCGGGTGACAGTCTGGACCGGTTGGAAGAGGGCGATTACCCCGAGCGGTTTATCGCCGATTTGCGAGTTGACCGGTACGAAGACGGATACCATGGGATCTCTGTCTCTCCCGAACCAGTAGGCGCTTTGTACCTCGCCGCTGTCGAGGGCGTCCTCCACCGGTGAGGCGTCGGCCAAAGCCTTCGGGTCCTGTAGAATCACCGTACCCAGGGAGTAGAAGAGGGCTTCTCCGTCGGCAGATATTACCACGAAGTCCGCGTCGGCCACGGCCGCCGCCATGTGCATCCAGGTTTGGAAGGATTCGTCGTGTCGCATCCGAAGTCCCCGAGACATTACGTCCCTGGAGAGAAAACGAGCCATATTCTGGCCGCGGGATATGAGGGAGTCCCTGGCTTCGGCCAGAAGATAGGACCGGACCATACCACCGAAAAGGAGGAACATCACCACGATGACCAGCGCAGCCAGTCCTACATATGAGAGGGTGATTTGAGATCGGATGCTCTTCATTGTCGGTCGATCTCCTCAAACTTGTAGCCCACACCCCAGACCGTCTTGATGTAGCGGGGATGGTCGGGATCGGGTTCCATCTTTTCCCGGAGATGGCGAATATGTACGTCGACGGTGCGAATATTCCCGTAGAATTCGTAACCCCAAACCCTGTCCAACAGTTGGTCTCGGGTGAAGACCTGACCGGGATGGTTGGCCAATAACCAAAGGAGGTCGAACTCCCTCGCCGTCAGGTGTATTTCCTCGCCGCATCTGATTACCCGGTGAGCCTTCTGATCTATGGTGAGGTCGGGGAATTTCAGTATCGGTCCCCGGACGGTGTCGGAACTTCTGCGCAGTACGGCACGGACTCGCGCGATCATCTCCCGCGGCTCGAAGGGCTTGGTGATGTAGTCGTCGCTTCCGAGCTCCAATCCGGCCACCTTGTCTCGAGTGGAATCCAGCGCCGTCAGCATGATCACCGGGCAGGTGTCTTTGTGGCGGATCCGGCGGCAGATTTCCCATCCATCGATATCGGGGAGCATGATATCCAGTATCACCAAATCGGGGGCCTCGCTAAAGAAGAGGTCGAGGCCTTCCTGGCCGCTGGAGGCGGTGAGGACCTTGAAACCCTCCCGCTTGAGATAAAGCGCGAGGAGTTTGCGGATGTTACCGTCATCCTCGATTATCAGGATCTTGGTGGTGTTCACATCATCGCCCCCGCGTGTCACTCAGAATATCTCGGCCAGCCTGTCCCCATCGCGGCCCCAAAGCGCCAAGCCCGTCATCAACAGCAGCCGGGCCTTCGGTGCGTTGAGTCCGCCCGCCCACAGTATACCCCGGGAGTCGTATCCCGAGGCAGTGCCGCCCAGGGGGCAACGGGACGTGGCCACCACAACAGTACCCGCGGAGATTGCCCGCACCAGGGCGTCCCCGGTTCCCTCGGGGATGCCGCCCCTGCCGGCGACGGCCACCACCAGGCCGCGGTAGCCCGCGGACACCAAAGCATCCACTTCGGACCCGTCCGAACCGGTGCCGACGGTCACTATGGCGACGGGTTCCGGGTATTCCTTCGGCTTTCGCGACAGAATCTGCGGTCGACCGGGGGGCCGATGATAAGTCAGATAATTCCAGGGATCGATGCTCCCCTCCGGGCCCGAATCCGCCGAGAAGGTATCGGTATCCCAGGAATGGATCTTGGTTACGTCGCCAGCGCGGAAGATTTTGTCGTGCATTACGACCAGCGGGCCTCGGCCCCTGGAACGGGGATCCGTCGCCACGCGACAGGCAGCGGAAAGATTTCTCGGTCCATCCTCGCCGGGCGTGCGGGCGGGGCGCATGGCGCCGGTGAGGACCAAGGGCGCGTCCCTTTCCCAGTGCAGCGAGAACAGAAAACCGGTTTCTTCCAGGGTGTCGGTGCCGTGGGTGATCACCACTCCCCGAGAGTCCGGCAGAGCCGATTCCGCTCTCCGAAGCATACCGAGGACGTCCTCGGGCGTAAGGGATGAGGAGGGGACGCGTTTGAGGTCTTCGACTTCGACCTCGATGCCATCTCGCGCGAGATCCCCCTCTACGCCGGCGACCAAATCCCTCGCTCCCAGCCGAATTCCCCCCGGTCCGTGGGCTATAGTCCCGCCGGTGGCCAAAAGGGTCGCGCGCGCCCTCTTCGCGTTACTCAATATCATCGTCCTCTCCATCCTTCGGTTGTCGGAGTCTGGCAATCTCATCTTCGGTGAACCGATATGATTGACGGCAAAACTGGCAGGTGACCTCGGCGGTGTCGGAATCCTCGAAGACCTTCTCGATTTCTTCTTCGCCCATACTCGCGAGTAAAGATGCCACCCGCTCGCGATCACAGGTGCAGCGGAACTCGATGGGGTCAGCTCCGAGATACTTAAATGGCAGCCCGTCCACCAGTTCTCCGGCCAGGTCGTCGGCACTGATTCCCTCGTTGAGCCTGTGGCTTACGGATTCGATTTGATTCGACCGTTCTATCATAAGATCGATGGCGCCTTCACGTTCCCGCTGTATCTCGGGTTCGAGCTCGGGGCCGGGGAGGACCTGAAGGAGAAAGCCGCCCGCGCTCTTGACGTGGCCGTCGCGACCGACTAATACGCCCAATCCCACCGAGGAACCGAGCTGTTCCGAGGTGGTCAGATAGTAGGCGAGATCCATGGCTATTTCTCCGTTCACCAGCTGGGCGGTCCCGACGTAGGGCTCCTTGAGGGCGAGGTCGTAGGAGACGGAAATGTAGCCGTCGGTTCCGACCACCCCGGCTACATCGAGTTTCTTGTCGGAAGTCGGGGGTAGGTCTGCCGCCGGATTGGCGATGTACCCGCGAACGAACCCCTTCGAGTCGCAGGTGCCGATGAGGGTTCCCGCCGGGCCACCTCCATTCACCCTTAAGGTTACCGTCTGTTCATCTTTTAACGTGGATCCGAGCAACGCGGCACCGGTGATGACCCTTCCCAGGGCGGCCGTGGCCGTCGGAGCCGTTGCGTGGACCTTTCGAGCCACCGCGACGGATTCGGTGGTTACGACGGTTACGGCGCGCAACCCAAGCTTGGGTGACAGGTATCGAATTCTTTCGTCTGGCAAGGAAGGAGACCTCCTCCAACGATCGATGTCACTTCTGGAATCATGATAACCGGGAGAATTCCGGTTTGCCAGAGGAGGGTGATGAGCCCACCCGGGCTCGGGCGGGCTCCGACTTGCTCGATTAGTTCATTCCGCGGAAACTGTGCACACCGATGCGGACCGTCTCCGGGAGACTGTACATGAAACTACCGGATTTACTGTTCGGGGATACCCGGTCAGGCGCGAAGAAGAAAAGCGCATCCTTGGAGGGGTCTTCTCCCGCGAGGGCACGTCTCACTGCCTCCTCCGCGCCATCTACCACGGGACGGTTCACCTGGCCGTTTCCTATGACGCAGAATTGATTCGGAGCGGTCAGTACTTCCCAAAGGGTATCGGGGAAGTCGTCCGACAATACCCGGTTGATGATCACGGCGGCGACCGCAGTCTGCCCCTCTATCGACTCTCCGGGGGCCTCGGCGCTGACGGTGCGGATGAAAAGATCCATCTCCTCTTCCGAGGGTCTATAGCCGATTCTTGCGAACTCGTCTTCTTCCTCGGATTCCTGGACTTGCGGGGGTTTGGGGAGCTCCGGTGGGTCGAAGTCCAACGCGATGGCTTCTTGTTCAGCGTTCCAGGTGAGGTCCCAGCCGAAGGCATCGGCCAAAAGCCGCACCGACACCATCATGGAACCGTCCCGGATTACAGGTGCCACCAGCTGCTCTGTGACTTCTTCGTGTCCGTATACGGTCTTATCTCCGGCCTGCAGGATGAATCCCGCCACCGGAGATACAAATCTCATCACACCGGTTCCCTGATGCAAATGCACGGAACCTCCGACCAGGTGGGCGAAATCCGCTGCCGATACCATGGTCCTGTTCTCGACGAGGATGGGCGTCACACTGGTCTCCAAAACCTCTCCATTTACGATGATCTCGGGAGGGCTCGCGGCATCCGCAACTGCTGTGGCCGCGAAATAGGGTGTGAGGCACAGGACTAGAGCCAGGGTCATGGTCCAAATACGGCCGATGATGCGTCCTCGGCCCGCCTTGGCGATCCAACCTGACACATTACTCACCCTTTCTATGGGCAATTCTCGATTTCCGTTTCCAACAAATCGACGATATCCGGTGACTACCCGGATGGTGTTCGCCATTATAGACCGTGATACCGTCGAAGATCACCTTACAGCTTCGTTACACGCTGCGGATCTGCGACTGGAGGAACTATGGGCCGTGGCGTTTAAGTACATCTTCATGGGTGAAATATGAGGCAATGGGATCGATACCGATCCATTCGGGAGGAGATAAGGGTGAGAACGGAACTGGATAGAATACTGGTTTGTGTGGACGGTTCGGACCACTCGCGCGAGGCGGCCGAGTTCGCCGCCACCATGGTGGAAAAGTACGAAGTTCCGGAGGTATTGGTGGTCCATGTCGTGCCGACCACTGCCGTGTATGAGGGAGTCGACGTGTGGAGAGTCAACGTGATGACTTTCCTCGAGGAGCATGGGCAAAAGGTCCTCGAAGAAGCCGTGGAAACCATGCGCGAGACCGGCGTGGCGGTCGAAGGCATCCTCGCCCACGGTGACCCCGGCTCTCAGATAGTAAAGGCGGCCCGCAAAAGGGATGTTGACCTGATTATCATGGGCAGCCGCGGCATCACGGGGCTGGCCTCCGTCTTTTTGGGCAGCGTCGGCGAACGTGTCGCCCGCAATGCGCGTTGCTCCGTACTCATTATTCGCGGGGAAACTTTCTGGGCGGAAGAAAAGGAAGCCGGGGCTAAATGATAGTCCTCTACGCGGCGGTCATTTTGATCGCGATCGCGGTCGCGGTCTTTTTGCTGCGGGATCGGTTCGGCGGACGCGAGAGTGTTTCCCGGGATTCTTCTACGGACTTTGCCGCACCCCGGATGCAGCTTAACCCGGATTCCCGGGGTCGCTGTCCCGAGTGCGGGGCCCGGCGCTGGCCGGGTAGTGTTAAGTGTTGGAACTGCGGCGCGGACATTCCCGAAAAGTAGTCTCGGGTCGGCCATGGCGACCTCACCTTGGCCGACCCTTCGGGGCGACGACTCGATTATCCGTCTTCGCCGAGCTCACGATCCCAGGATCGGACGATCCTCTCCACGCAGCTTCGGGTGATGGCCACCAGTGAATCATCCTCGCGCGGCGGCCCGTAGCGCGCCCTCTCGTAGCAGCGGCGGACGCCAGAGAATGCTTCGTCCAGGCCAGGGACTCGAGTGCTTAACCGCGCCAGAAAAGTCCTGACCGTCTCCTCGGGTTGTCGGCGCATGGGGAAGACGGTCGGGGGTATGCGAAGGTACAGCTCGCGGACCCGTCTTTCGGTCACGGTGCGGTAGCTCGGGGCGGGCATTTTATCACCAGAGAACAGATTTCCGAAGATCTCGCGTAGCTTCCCCGGTTTCCAAAGGGATTCTCGCACCTCTTCCCATTGACCGGGATCCGATCTTTCCCGACGCCGCGTTACGGTGCGGAAGAGCCAGTATATTAGCAACACCACACCTATCGCCAGCAGGATTTGCAGGACCAGGGTCGCCCAGGGACCTGGTCCGGTCGCGGTCTCGGCCACGTCCTCGGGGAGCCCCGGTATTTGTGGGGCTTCGAATCCCTCCCTCGCCTCGATGTCGAACAGAAGATTTCGGATCAGCTCAAAAACCCAAAAGGCCACGTATATGAAAGGATATGCCAGGTAAGCTATCCCCGAAGCCACCAGTCGCCAAAGCGTACCGATTACCGATACGACTTCGCTCCAAAAACCCGAGGAGAATATGCTGGTAAGCACGAGGCCAAGGATTATCGCGGACAGGGCGACCACCCCAGTGACGATCCACCTGCCGCTGACCTGTAAACCCGAACTTCGGGAACTCGGATCCGTGGAGGAACTGCGTTCGGTTACGCCGACGGCGATCAGAACCGTCGGCAGGAGCAGTACCGGCCAAAGTGGAACGGGAAAGCCCATCACGTGTAATGATAGGAGAACCGACGAGGTAGCCACGGTGCCCCGGATCAGTTCCCTGGGAAAGCGGGAGCCGCCCGTCGCGGTGCCGGCGGCCAACCCGCGGAACGCCGCCGTGCCAAGATAGAGGGCGGAGAGCGTGGCGGCGTAGATCGTTTCGGAGCTGATTTCGCGGATTCCCCAAAACAAGTCCCCGTTACTGAGGAACCAGACGGCGATCAAGACCACGCCGGAAGGGATACGAGCCCCGGCCGCACTTCCCGCATACTCTTCGGCCAGCACGGAAGAGATCGCGGCTGCCAGCAGTACCGTGAGTACCGACAATGCTCCCGTGGCCGATGCATCTGCGGAGAACGGCGCGAATATGACGAATCTCAGGGGTAGGAGCCAGCAGGTATCCACCAGGGCGTGGAGCAGGGCGGAAATCAATGATGAGCGGGATATCCTAACGGCTACCAATGCTTTCCCACCTCTCACGACCGCCGATTTTGTAAACGGGGGTTCCAGGAGGCATGGTTGGTGCGGGTTCATCCCCGGTATAAACGATGGTCAGCGGCACGTTACGACCGCGCAAATCGGTCAGACACGCCCGAAGTGCCCTAGTGATGAGGGGGGTTATTACGACGGTATAGACCCCGTAATCGTCGGGGTCGAGATGGTACGACAGTGTCTTCTCCAGGGGTTCCCTTCCGTGGTCCGAGGTCCTGGCCAGGATGTCCATTATTTCCCCCAGCTGTCGCGAGGAAGCGGAGGGCGGGAGGACGATCGGCCTCGCGCTATCCTCGGGACTTTCTTTGACCAGGTTTCCGTTGGAATACAGGGCTACCGCGAAACCATCATCGAGCGCCCGGTCGGCAACGGAGGCCGTAGTACTCAAGGTGAGCTCCAAAAGTTCCGGGATAAGCCCGTACCATGATACCGCCATGGTCGTCACGTTCATGAATATACTCATCTCGGGAGTTCGGGTTCCCTCCCACACCTTGGTCATCATTTCTCCCGATGCCGCCGTGGCCGGCCAGTGGATCGAGTTGAGAGGATCGCCGGGTTCGTATCTTCTGGCACCCGTGATCGACAGCGGATCTCGGAAGAGCCAGCGGTCGCGTTGCGGATCTCCGAAGGGGTGATCCGCGACAATGCCGAGTTCCTCGATCGCAAGAAGTCGGGGGAACACCGTCACCGAAACCCTTCCCTCGAAGTGTCGATCAATGAAGGACAGGCCTAGAGGATCCCACACCCGCACCGATGCTGGACCCAGTTTGTAGTATCCTCGATGCCGGGCCGTGAACTGATAGGTGCGGCGCAATCTTTCGAACCATCCGAGTCCGGTTCGCATGGAAAGGCCGATCATGTCTACCCCGAAGGGGCCACCGGTCAATTCCAGACCCCCGTCGGGCAGATTCTCCGTCACCTCGATCCACGGAAGGGGCAGGGGGGTCGGATTGTCCATTCGGATTTCCACCTCGATCTCTTCCCCGATCTGACAGCGCACATCCCTCAGGCGATGCTCGTGAGTCAGGTGTTTCGCCCCGATTCGGGCCCATATTCTCCCGAGGATCGCGGCGGTCCCGACGGTGAGTGCCAAAAAGACCAGGGGAGGGCTGGAGACCGCCAGGCCCACCATCAGGATGGTGGAAAGTATACTGGTGAGGATGAAGTCGCGGTTCATGATGCATCTACGGGGAGGGGAACTTCCTCGGCGATTTCCGCGAGGATCCCGTCGATTTCGCGCCCCCTCAGCGTCGTATCCCTGCCACGGATCAAACGATGCCCGAGTACTGGCACCAGCAGATGCAGGACGTCGTCGGGGATTACGTAATCCCTGTCCATCAGAAAGGCGAGCGCTCGGGAGGCGACGGCCAGCATGATGGCGCTCCGGGGGCTGGCCCCGAGTTCAAGATCCTCCCTTTCGCGGGTCGATCGCACCAATCCGACGATGTAACGCCGCAATTCTTCGGACAGGTACACTTCTTGCGCCCGTTTTTGCATGACCTCAATCGCCCCGGGCCGGGCGATCGGTTCCACGATGGACTCCGGGTTGCCGCCGGTGGGATGGATTCGCAAAAGGGCGTACTCGTCTTCCTCTTGGGGATAGCCCAAACGGATGCGCAGCAGGAAGCGATCCATTTGTGCCGCGGGAAGGGGGAAGGTGCCCGACATGTCCACGGGGTTTTGCGTGGCGACGGTCAGAAAGGGACGGGGCAGCATGCGCGTTTGCCCGGATACGGTTACCTGTTGTTCCTGCATGCATTCTAAAAGCGCCGATTGCGTTCTGGGGGTGGCGCGATTGATTTCGTCTGCGAGCAGGAGGTTGCTAAACACCGGCCCGGGCTCGAACTGGAAACTACGGGTCTTGGGGTTGAAGATGTTGATGCCGGTTACATCGGAGGGCAGTAGATCCGGGGTGAACTGTATTCTTCGGAAAGTCAAACCGGTTACCCGCGCGAGTGTTCTGGCCATTAGAGTCTTGCCCACTCCCGGCACGTCCTCTAATAGTACGTGTCCCTCCGAAAGGAGCGCTACCAGCAGCAAATTGATCGCGCGATCGTAACCCACGACCACTTCGGCGATCTTCTCGCGAATCAATTTCAAAAGGGATCTCTCATCGGTCACGATAACGATACCCCGCCTTCGGTCGGATTCTCTATGTCGCAGTGGGAGTTCTTCCCGCTCGAACTTAGCTTTCCTGCGCAATTTTTGCAATCCGAGGGGAATCTCGTCTCCGTCCGACGTGCAACATCCCAGTTGGAGCCGGCGATTCTTGCCGGAGGGGAGGAAAACGAGCATCCTTTGAGCAATAGATTGACCTAGCACCTCTCGGGGGCCGGGTACATTCGCGACACCCCCGGGTTTCGGAAGGGTGGATACGATGCCGGATCTGGAGAGTTTCAAATCGGCGGCCGAGGATCTCAGGGGAGTACTCAATCCGACTTCCCTCCAGTATTCGCGAACCTTCAGCAATTTCAGCGGGCACGAGGTTTGGGTTAAACCGGAGAACCTTCAGAAGACGGGATCTTTTAAGATCCGGGGCGCGTACACCAAGATGGCTAGGATGGGCGAGGAGGATAGGGCTCGCGGGGTGATAACCGCGTCCTCGGGGAATCACGGCGCCGCGGTAGCCTACGCGGCGGCGCAACTGCAGGTGCCCTGTACCGTGGTCATGCCCGAGGACGCTCCCGCCTCGAAGATGAATGCCGTCGCCGCCTACGGTGGAGAGATTTCGCAGCACGGACGCTTTTCCAACGAGCGCAAGGAACGCGCTCGCGAAATTGCCGAAGAGCGCGGGCTGACCTATGTGGATTCTACCGAGGACGAGGACATAATCGCGGGGCAGGGTACCTGTTCGGTGGAAATCATCGACGAGATGCCCGACGTAGATGTCATAATGGCGCCCATCGGGGGGGGCGGTCTGATGTCGGGAGTTTCCACGGCCGCCAAATTGATGCGACCGGACGTCCAGGTCATCGGCGTCGAACCCAGGGGATCGCGCTGCATGCACGCCTCCCTGGAGGCCGGTGAACCGGTGACCGTCGACATCGACACCATAGCGGACGGTTTGCGCACCCCGAAACCGGGACCGATTACCTTCGACTACTGCAACCGTTTCGTCGATCGAATCCACCTGGTTTCCGAGGAGGAGATAACCGATGCGACGATACTCGGTGCCGAGAGGCTCAAACTTCTCATAGAACCCTCCGGCGCCGTCTCCCTGGCCGGACTCTTGAGCGGGGCAGTAGAGGGAGTGGGAAAGAAAGTGGCCGTTATCCTAACCGGTGGAAACGTAGATATCGCAGCTTTGGGAGAGATATTCGTCACCGGTCTCAAGAAGCTGCCTGGTAACGCGATGCACCCTTGAGGGGTATCCTCTCGTTGGATGTCACGTTTACGGCCCAGGAGTTGGTCTGGGTGGATCTCTCTGAGACGGCGGTGGTCGTGGTGGATATCCTTCGCGCCACGACCACGATCACGGCCGCCCTGGGTGCCGGTGCCCTCGGCGTTTGGGCCGTGACCTCACCTGTGATCGCGAGGGAACTCGGAGCCTCCCGGGCGGCCATAACTGCCGGT
>CAYLPL010000028.1:0-12207 GCA_964385545.1 uncultured Clostridia bacterium
CGTAACGGAGAAGCCTAGCGTAGTCCTTTTCGAGAATTGCCGAGACCCCGGGACCAGGTCGCTTTTGACTCAGGGTGTCCCTAACCGAGGCGGTGTAGATGACGGCCAGCAAATCGTCGAGTTCCGGTAGTCCATGACATTCGAGCAACGAAAACATTGACATAACTGAAGCGACGAATCCGTCATCCACTGCGCCTTCAGAATCCAACCACTGTCCCAAAAACCCTTTGAACTCGGGCAAGAAACGCTGCCAGTCCCGTTTCATGGGAGTTCGCATGTGTCGCGTAATGGGATGTTCGCCCCACAATCGCCATTCCCGGGCATCGAAGAGGGTCTCATAACCGGGAAAATCCGGATTCGCCATCAAGTTACGGAGACGCACCGCACCGTTTATGATGCAGAATAGGGGGAGATCCAAATCGAGTTTTCCTGAAATCAATGCCTGGGCCGCCCGTTCGGAGGAATTGCGCAGCTGCATTATCCCGACCCGCTCGGAGGAGTCCACCATCGATCCCATTCCGTCACCTCGCTCGGAGCCGCCGTCGTTGACCGCGACGTGTTCCCACATCTCGGCCATACTCACCCTGTAAAGGGCATCCCAGACGGCGTTCTCACCGGGTGGGAGTTCCTGGTGAAGATTCCAAAGTCCCCAGACTATCACCGAAAGGGTTCTTAGGCCGGTGCCCGCGCGACGGGCACGAAATATTAAAAACCAAAACACCCGGTTCACGAATTCAGGTGTGAGGTGTGGTTCGAGGCAGTCTGCGATCAGACTCCCCCCGGCACTACCGGCATCATCCTCCGAACAGGTATCATTGATCAAACCCTCGAACAGACAATCCGAAAGCGAGTCGGCCGGGATCCTAAGATCGGACTCCCAAAACAAATCCCGGAGGCCTTCGTCGAGCTCCGCGAGATCATCCGAGTATTCGAGTAGAGAATCCACCACAATTCGTACCGCTTCGGTCAGCATATCTACCGTGGGTGGATTCTCCCCCATCTTCGGGCGCAGACCCGCAATCAGACCGAGGGAATCAACGGGAAGCTCGATACGATCCCAGGCGGGAACGGTATCCGACAAAGTCTGTTTCACCCTGCGGGTTACATAGGTAACCGGTTCCAGGCAACAGAGACCATAGTCCAATCCGCTCTCGCAGGGGCAGCTCATATCGGGAGATAACAATGGTTCGAATCGCAACGTGGTACTCCATCCACAATCCATGAATAATCCCCGGCTCGACACGACCAGACGATCCCGAATCGGGATCAGACGCTTCTTATGAAATGTACCCTGACTTAGATGTTACCAAACCGCGCACGGTCAGGACCAAACCGATACTCAAAACCCGCGACGGGTGTCCGAGCTCGCCGCAGGTTGGCGGAATGATCAGATGAGAT
This sequence comes from uncultured Clostridia bacterium, assembly GCA_964385545.1. Taxonomy (GTDB): domain Bacteria; phylum Bacillota; class Sulfobacillia; order SLMV01; family SLMV01; genus CSSED11-154. The sequence continues at coordinate 1,399 of CAYLPL010000028.1, forward strand.
CAATGGGTGGGTGTTGCTTCTTGGGATTCAGTAGGGTTCGATCAGCGCGGCTTCATCGCGTTCGGAGAAGTAGACCCTGACTCGCCTACCGGGAGTTAGAGCCTCGATTCCAAGATGCGAATCGTCTTCGGAATACACCGCGGGTTCGTAAGCCTCAATGAGAGACAGCGATCCCTCTTCACCCATGGCTACACCTTCGTCTCGAACACCGTTGTAGTGTCGAAGGGTAACCGTATCCTTTTCGGCATCCACGGACACGACCATGTACGCGAGGGGGCACGGATCCACATCCACCCAGGTCCTCACGCCCTCGACTTTACCGGACGCATTTACCTCGAGTTCGGCGAAGCGCCCCTCCAGAAAGTTCAGATCATCGTCGGCAAACTGAACCCATAATGCGGGAAATGCCAGCTGATAGGTAACCGGGAGACCGGCCTGATCCACGACGATGTGGTATTCTCCACCGATTTCGCCCAGGGCGAGCAATTGCACGTAGCGTGCCCCGGTACCGCTGACATACGCGTCCAGACCTCGACGGGCATATCCGGAGTCATCGACGGCAAAACTAACCCAGGATGCGTGGCGAAGATCATTTATCGACATGTCTTTGGGACCGCCGAGATACCTGTCTTCGCGAAGTTGAACGTCTTCCCCATTTTCGAGATTGAAAGTAAGGAGAAGCGAACCCTCTTCTTCTCCGACCTCGACGGATTCGACATCCCCCGAAACGGTGTTGCGCGCCCAATCCAGCCGATGTATTCTCCCCACCGGGACCGGATCGTCCTCACCAAGGCCGCGTGCACCACGGGTGGCAATACCGATATTATCTCCCGGATTCAGGGCATCGGCCGATCCCGGGGCATTTTGGCCTTCCACGAGATCACCCAGTTCGCGGGGGAGCTCCAAAACCCGTGCAGAAGGACCATTATCATCCGTGGTCGTCACCTCGACGCTCCACCCGCCATCGTGAGATCGAGGTTGGCCCACGACGGAGAATACTCCAGCGTCCCAATAGCGAAGCGATACGCTCTCCGCTCGACCATCAAAGGCCTCGACGGAAGCCACGACATCTCCCGTGGCGACCATGGCATCCAAAAGTGACTGGGATGGACGCCTGTCTTCTCCGTTAACCGTCCACGAAGTTCCGCCATTGTCGTCGTCGGAGGAAACGATGGTAAGCCGAGAATCTTCAACCCGGAGATTTCCTCTCGCGAGATTGGCTCCCGAGAGAATACCCTCGACCGTGTAGGATCCTCGAACCGTGCGGATGAACGCCAAATCGCCTTCGGAATCCCGGTAACCAATTATGCGCTTCCCCTCGAGTTCGGCCAAATCAGAAACCTCGCTCAGATATACTTCTGAAGCGAGGCGGTAATCGGTCTCTCCTATTTGAATCTGCCGATCGCTGATGGACACCGCGGTGCCTTCTATGCTCTCACCGCGGCGTTGGAGCAGACTATCACCGGGCTCGCCACCGTCCCCGTCGGCCAAAGATCCGTCCGAACCCGGGGGGTTGATACTCATGGTATTCACCACGAGCCGGGCCATCTCACCTCGAGTAATCGGTACATCCGAAGATAGCTCCACACCTTCGCTGAGACCCAAACTCCTGGCCTCCTCGATGTAACCCCGCGGATAATCGAGGTCTTCAAGTTGTCCCTCGTATCCGGCGGCACGCAACAATACCGCCGTAGCCTCGGCGAACGTCAGGGGATTGTCGGCGCGAAAGGATCCATCATCGAAACCGCGGATTAACCCCAGATACTCCGCGGCATTGATCCAACCCCACCAATAGGGGGCCACGGAATCGCCGTCCGTGAACTCCGGCTGCAGGTCCGAGAGGGCATCGACGAGATATGTCCTATCCATCATGGCAACGGCGATCTTCGCGAATTCGGCCCGTTTCAACGCATTGTCGGGGCCTACGGTTCCGTCGCCGTAACCTTGGAATACTCCGAGAACGGAAAGTAGCGCGAAATCATCGCGATATGGATGATCCGAGGAAACATCATCAAAAGGAGTAGAGGATACTCTCGGTTGGGCGGCACGTACCGGACCACAAAAGAGGGAGCTTAGCAACAAAACTGCTATGATAGTTATCGCAGTCAAATTGTGACGCAATCCCATCGATCCCCCCAAGCTTTGTCCAGGTTTTCTCCCATGCCCGTGCCAGGATGCGCATTCGAATGTGTACTGTGTTATTGGAATTATAGGCTCACTACGCGCACGGAGCAACGATTACCGCCCATATGTCAACGTATTTTAAGAGTGAGGGTCTAGATGGAGATTATTCCATCGAGAAATGTCACGGCGGCACCACCCACCTTGACTCCCACGGGCGCCCCGTCTTCCAGCTCCACCCGACACTGTATCTCGCTCGGTCTATCCAATCCTCGGCCCTGCTCTAGCGTGATCGTGATATCCTCGGCCCCCGAGCATGTCGGGATCATGTCCTGCCAAACGAGATAGGCCGCCGTCGCGCCGCTGGCCGTACCCGTGGCGGCTTCCTCGGGAATACCGACGGCCGGCGAAAAGTCCCTACAGTGCGCGTCGAAACCCTCCTCCGCGTCAACGGTAACGCAGTGAACGCTGATTATATCTCGCCGCAGACAAAACTCCTCCAGGGCCCCCATGTCCGGAGCCAGGCTCCACAAGACCTCCCGGGACTCGATGGGTACTATAAGATCAGGTAGACCGGTGGAGACGACCCAGGGCCGGGGCATATCCCGCAAAGCGTCGGAACCGAGACCTAGTATCTCCATCAGCGGCCCTGCCCTATCCAACCGCGATCGCACTGACGGGGCGACCTGGTCCATGAAGACGAGATCCGGCTTCCCCCGTACACCCGTCACCCGGATCTCGAGGGTACCGGCACGCGTGTTTTGAACACAGGTACTCTGGCCACGAGAAAGATCCACTATGCCCTCTTCCGCCAAGACCCAAAAGGTCGCGATGGTTGCGTGGCCGCAAAGATCAACTTCAACGGTCGGGGTGAAAAACCGCACGTCAAAAACTCGATCTTCCCGTCCGGTTACGAAGGCGGTTTCAGAGAAACCTATCTCGCGGGATATGAGGCTCATTTGCTTTTCGCTAAGATCCGAAGCATCTATCACCACTCCGGCGGGATTCCCCCCGAAAAGGTCCCGGGTGAAGGCATCGACCATCTTTACCGAGATTCCTTTTTGCACGATCGGATACACCTCCAAAGGATTCGCTTCCCCCGGGTGCGCGATTCTACATCGAATCGTAAGAACCTGCCTCGGCGACTTTCTTCATCGTGTTCCAACTGTTCGAAATGCGTGGCGAAGTATGTCCATCGGCTAAGGGGTGGCCATTGAAGATGACGAGCCCCTGCCACGTCGCAATGGCTTATCCTTCGGGGGTATTGCCGGGCGACACGCGCTTCGGAGGACGACGCGCTCATGCCAAAAATATCGCGCCGTAGATCATGGCGCCGAGGATGACGTACGCGGGATGCACACTGCGCCAGACCATCAGAACATAGGCGACGGAAGCCATGACCGCGGCCTGCAGAAACCCTATATCTAGGTAAGAACCCTGAAACATTCGGAAAGTCAGTGTGCCGAGCAGTACCGCGATGGCGGGACGAATGAGTATCGTCATGCGCTTTACCTTGGGGGAATCCCGGAATTTCATCAAGAGTCCCAAAAGAAGAAGCATCAGGATCACCGAGGGAGCCACGGTGGCAAACACCGCGATAAACGATCCGAGCGCCCCACCTTCCTGGTAGCCTATGAAGCCAGCCATCTTCGTCGCTATGGGACCGGGAAGTGCGTTTCCCAGGGCCAGGACTTCGGCGAATTGACTGACCGAGAGCCAGCCATATCGGTTGACGACCTCGTGCTCAATCAGCGGAATTGTGGACGGTCCGCCACCGTATCCCAGTATGTTCGAAACGAAGAAGGCCAAAAAGATCTGGAGGTAGATCAACTGTCCTCGCTCCCTTCTCCCTCTTCGCGATTGGCGGGTTTCAAAAGGGCAAACGCGAGCAGTAAGGCGATCCAAACCGCCGGATGTATCCCCAGCCAGGATAGGACGAACAGGCTTCCTCCCAAAAGGAGTACCGTAGCCGAGATGCCGATATCCATCCACGATCGCTTGGTGAATCGCCAGGTGAGATCGGCCAACATGACCGAGACCACCGGAACCACACCGGCGCTCAATCCCTGGACCCAGGCCTCGTCCTTGTAGGCCGAAAGGGAAGTAAGGAGAAGTATGATGAGTAATATGGTAGGCAGGACCAGTGCCAGCAGGGAAACCAGTGAGCCCCAAAACCCCGCGATCCTGTACCCGATGTACCCAGCCATTTTGGTAGATATCGGCCCGGGCAGCGTATTGCCGATGGCCAAAACATCGCCGAACTCTTCGGAACTCATCCAGCGGTAGCGATCGACGACCTCCCCATGCACCAGGGGAATGGAGGACGGGCCTCCACCGTAGCCGAGCATGCCCACTCGGAAAAACGCCATAAACAATTGCCAGTACTTGTTCTTGCCCACGGAATCTCCCCATCAGTGTCATTTCGAACCTTCGGCATCGCCGTCTTCATATGGCCACAAATAATCTTATACCATACGGTATTGCGGGCAAGGCCGCAGCTATCGAATCCCTCGTTCATCCCGATTGGCTATTCGTATCGAAGGGCCTGGATTGGATCCAATCCGGCGGCTTGGCTGGCCGGATAGACTCCGAAGAAAAGGCCCACCGCGGCCGAGAATCCGAAGGCCAAAAGGACAGAGCCCAAGGTAAAGGAGACGTTCAAGCCGAACAATGCGATCAGGCGGGCCAGCACCCAACCAAGTCCTATACCGATGATGCCACCACCTATGCTGAGGAGGATGGACTCGACGAGAAACTGTGCGAGTATATCTCGTTTCCTCGCTCCTACGGCCTTTCTGATACCGATCTCCCTCGTCCTCTCCTTGACCGACACCAGCATGATGTTCATTATTCCGATCCCACCGACGAGAAGAGATATGCCGGCTATCGCCCCGAGCATAACTGTTAGCGTGCCGGTTATGGTGCGCACAATGTCCAAAAGCTGCTCCTGACTGGTGACCTGTACTGAATCCTCTCGCCCGGACTTTAAGTCCATTATTGCCTTTATGTGGCTAACCGCCATGGGAGAGGACGCGGGATTGTTGGCCTGGGCGTATATGGTACCCACTCGATCCGTCTTGAACATGCGTTGCACCGTAGTAATTGGCATGATCACGGCGTCATTGCTTCCACCGGCAAAACCGGCATCCTGGGACTCCAATACGCCGATAATGGTTACATTTTGACCCAATATCCTGAGGGTTTCACCCAGGGCATCCCTGCCAGCAAAGAGCTCCTCCAGGATATCCGGTCCAATCACCGCCACCCGGGATCGCAGCTCGACGTCGGTGACCTCGAAAAAACGTCCCTGCAGGAGATCCAAACGCAGGATCTCCTCGTATCCCCCATCCACCCCCTTGATTCGCGCTTCCTCCGTATTGGTACCCCACTTCACCGAGCTATTCCCCACGTCCACCTGCGCCGCGGCACGCAAAACCGTGGGGACCCGCTGCTCAATCTGCTGGGCGTCTTCCCTTTGCAACTGCGTCCCCGCATTAGGTGCAATGAGGATGGCGCTGACTCCCAGCCGGTCGATCTCGGCGGTAATCTCATTACCCGCTCCTTGGCCGACGGCAATGAGTGTGATGACCGCCGCCACTCCAATGATTATTCCCAGCGCAGTCAACACCGAACGCAACAATGAACCGCGCAAACCCGTAATCGCGGAACGAAAGGCCTCACCCAGATTCATGTGGCATCTCTCCCCACGGATTCCGTGACCCCATCCTCGATTATGTCTCCGTCCAACAACCGTACGACCCTGCGGCAATGAGAGGCCACGGTTGGATCGTGGGTGACCACCACTAAGGTGATGCCGGTGTCGTTGAGTTCCTTCAGGATACCCATTATGCCCCGTTGCGCCGAGGTATCCAGGTTGCCCGTGGGCTCGTCGGCCAAAAGAATCGCCGGCTCTGTGGCTAGACTGCGAGCTATCGCCACTCTCTGCTTTTGACCGCCGGAAAGCTGATTGGGGCGGTGCCTCGTCCGTTCGCCGAGGCCGACGCGTTCCAGGGCTCCCCTCGCAATCGCCGCCCTCTGGCCTGTCGATACTCCGCGATACGTGAGGGGGAGGGCTACATTCTCCAGAGCAGTCATGGAGGGAAGGAGATTGAACTCCTGAAAGACGAAACCCAGGTGGTGGTTCCGCAATTGCGCCAGCTGGTCGTCCGTCTTCTCCGCCACATTCTCACCCTCGAGGTAATATTCGCCCCGCGATGGCCTGTCGAGACAACCTATGATGTGCATCAACGTGGATTTGCCCGATCCCGAGGGTCCCATGATGGCCACCATTTCACCGCGTTGGATAAGCAGGTCTATGCCACGAAGGGCGTGCACCTTGACATCACCCATATCGTACACCTTATGTACTCCCACAAGGCGCAATACCGGTTCCATCACGGATTCGCCCTTCCCCTGGGACCCATGAAGATCCCCTGTTCATCCTCGACGGAGGAGATGATCACTTCATCTCCCTCACTCAACCCATCGAGTATCTCGGTTCGCACTCCATCACTCAAACCTATCTCCACCGTTCGGATCTCCGCGCCCTCGTCAGTTACCGCGCGAACGGTACTGGTTCCATCGGAGGTCGTAACTGCCTCGGCGGGAACGGAAAGTGTTGCCTCTCGCCGTGCCACCTCCGCGGTTATATCGGCAGACATGCCTTCCAACATACCGGGCTCGGCCGACAGTCGAACGGTAACAGGGTAAGTTGTGACACCGGATTGCACTTCACCGGAGTTGGCGATGTCGTGAATCTCGCCCTCGAATACTTCATCCGGCAAGGCATCCAACTCAATCATGACCTCCATGCCTGGACTAAGGGAGGAAATCTCGAGTTCATCTACGTCGAAGTCCACTTCGAATTCTCCGAAGTCTGCAATTTCCGCCATGGGTGTCCCGGAGCTAACGAGGTCGCCGGTTTCTGCCATTATTTCCACAACCTCGCCGTCGATGGGGCTGGTGATTTCCAGATCTTCGCGTTCCGATTTGCACCGCTCAAGGGCAATCTCCGCTTTGGAGATGTTGATGAGTTGCTGGCGAACCCCAAGGGAATGATCGGGTGTGGCCAAAACTATGAGGGTATCCCCTCGACCGATGTTCTCGCCCTCCCGCAGTTGAATCAGTTCTACCGTCCCCGATCGGTCCGAGTAGATCCTGGTCCGCGGGGGCTCCACCACCTCCCCGGGTCGCACAATCCTCCCATTAGCCGTCGCGACCGCAACGTCGCCTTCTGCTCCCGGTTCGATGAGACCCTCGGAATTGGGCAAATCCACTCCCACCAAAACCCCCGAAGACGAACCTTCCGGAGTGGGCTGAGAAGAGATCTCAGCGATAGTCCCATCCGCCGAGCCATCGAAAGCATCGAGATATATCGTTGCGAGATCACCCTCTGATAACATCGAAGCCTGCGAAGGGGAGATGCGAAACTCGAATCGCGCCAGCGAATCGTCCACCATCTCGACGAGCGTTGCGTTATCCGTTACCCTGTCTCCTTCCTCGACATGCAGGCGGACCACTCGACCATCGTGGGGGGCATCTATCCTTTCCACGACAGAAGCTACCTCCTGGGGAATGGGCTCCTCGGGAGTCAAATCGAGGGTTTCCCGGAGATTGAGCACGGCCGAATCCACGTCCAGCTCGGCACCACGGATTTGATACTCCAATTCGCGGTTACTGATGGTGGCGATCCGTCCTCCCTGGCGGACACTTCCTCCCCTCGAGACGGCTATCTCGGCGACTTCCCCAGAAGACATCGCGGCCACAGTTCGCCGCGTGACAGCTTCGAGGGCTCCGCTACCCCCGACGGTTGCTACTACATCTGCTGGTTCCGCCACGGCCGTCACGAAACGAGGTATTTCGGGGACGTCCCGCATCAGGATTACACCGTAAACCACACCCACTACCACCAGCAAGACCAACGAAACCGTTATCCACGCCTTACGCGACAAGAGAATCCTGCCACCTTTCCGGAAGGGATTTCCTCGATCCGAAATGGAAATCCGTTAGCTCGATCCCTGGATCCCCCAGTCTTTATTCAAAACGCGCGGGCCGCGCCGCTGGAGGTCGGGATCATCTTGAATCTGCCTTCGATATTCCTCTCTGAGGTAGATCGAGTTTCGTCCTACCGCCCTGTCGATCATCAAAACACCATCGAGATGATCGATTTCATGTTGCAGCAATTCGGCCATATCATTGACAGCACTCCAAGTCTGCTGCTTGCCGTCTGAGTCGCAATATTCCACTTCAACCTCGCGGGAACGAGCGACCCAGACGAGGAGGTCGGGCAGGCTCAGACAGTCATCCCATAACTCGAATCTTTCTTCCGACCTCCGGACTATTCGGGGGTTTATGAGCACCCGTGGTTCATCCGTTTGAGTATATACGATGCGGTAAGGTCTACCTATCTGTGGGGCGGCAATCGCCCTCCCGAATCCGAGACTGCTCCTACACTCCGCAAGGCTCTCTTTCAGTTCTTCGATCGTCGCCTTTGACTCATGCGATAGGGGAAAACTCACCGCGTTCGAGATCTTACGCAGGAATGGGGATCCGAGTAATTCGGTTTTGGGCACACTCAAATCGGTCACCTCCACATCTCTCGGCGCTCACTATATACCATATACCCTCAAAACGATCTGCGTCACCTTTTGGTACGCAACGATAGGAACAAGGGATCCGTGGGACTTCCAATCGGGTTTTGCCAATTGGGGAGATGCTCGGAGGGTTCTCGACGAGGGCGTCGATAAACCCGGATCGCTGGTCTCGTAACACGTATGTAAAGAGGAGGGTTCTAGCTGCCGTTGTAGTAGAGGCCACACCCCGCACGTGCCGGTCGAAAAGGGCTCAGACCTCAGGATATGGTATACGATCATTCAGGAACAATACCATGGCGGGGATGGAGCGGAAGAAGTCGCGAAGACTTTGCTTCGCGCAGGGTTCCGGCGTTCGTCAGAGGAGATGCTTGAGACCGAGGTGTCCGATCACCTGGGAAGATAGCGCTACGAACGAAATCCCGAGGCCCCGATGGGCCGCCGGAAAGGTTACGAGGAGCAAAAGGTCGACGCGGCAGCCGGCCGCGTACCAGTCCGCGTCTCCAGGTGCTGAATACCGAGGATCCTACCGTTCTCATTTGGGGCAGCCAATGCGTAAGATGACGAAGATTCTTGGGAGGTTGGTGCGTCCATGACCTTTCCACCCGGGATGTGGATCTTTCTTGGCCCACAAAACGGGAGCAGGGCAACATGGACGAGACGTCGCTCGCAACGGGAAATGCTCCAGGATGGCCGCAAGATGCTTCTTCATATGAGCCCTAAATACAAAGAGATTATCGATCGCTACGAGGCCCAGTAGCCTTCGGCGATAAGGAGCGTCGAGGATTAAATGGAAGCCACTTGGGCAGACCTGAAGTTGCCCCATGGTATCGGAAGAGCATACGCATTACCAACCTGGTGCAAAGAGGTCTCGAAGAGGAACGCCGATGGGCAAAGACGCCACCGCGTTTTCGCACCAAACGCGTATGCCTTAAACCGGTATTCGGCATCCTCTTGAGCGCGAGCGAACTCTGGCAGAGGGTCACCTTCAGTGACCATGAACGACGCTAACTGAAAGGCTAGGACAACCTGGAAAAGGGGCGTGAGGCAAAACGGCAGAGCAAAATCATCCCGAGGAGGACGACCACATGGCATCATGACCCGGACCGCTTCTGCAGACAAGTTGTGAATGGACCAACCGGGCCGGATCGTACGTCGATCGGCATATCGGCAAGCCTTTACCACTATCGTACTTCGCGTGAGACTGCTTCGCCGGTGAAGAGTTCCCGGAGTTTATCTTTGGAGGGCGGACGGGGATGCTCGAATACGCAAGGCCGTCCGCCCGAAGGTTATCCTTGGTTTACGCGCTTTCCTCCCAGGTAGATTGCCCGCACGTCGGTAATGGTCCCAAGGTCTTGCTCGGGATTACCTCCCATAACCAACACGTCCGCCTTCTTACCGGGAGTTAGACTGCCGACGGAATCCGCGACTCCCAGGGCAGCCGCCGAAGCCGATGTGCCGCTGACCAACACCTCGAGATTATCCATACCCGTCTCGCTCAAGGCCTCGAGTTCGCGATGGAAGTTGCCGAAGGAGTTTCCGCTCCATCCCTCGTCAGATCCCGCTATCATGTCTACACCGAGATCGCGGACCCGCGCAACCTCCTGTACCCTGGCCCGATAGGAATCGCGGCGGCTCCTTATGGTCTGTTCGTCCGCCCCTTCGATTTCAAGGGCCCGGATACCCGAACGCGTCACTTCCAGAGTGGGGTTCCACACTGCCCCCTGGTCCACCGCGCGGCGGACGAGATCCTCGTCGAAGTCCAACTCTTCTCGAGTCCTGTTCAGGTTCCCGTGAACTATCACATCGAAACCCGCGTCGATTGCTTGTCTGACGACGGCAGTGCAGCTGCAGTGTACGAAGGCCGGTTTACCCGCCTCGTGCGCTTTATGGACGGCCAGGCTCATCATCTCGTCATCGAACTGCGGGGTAAACGGATCGGTACCTTCTGTACCACCGCCGTTGCCCATGATCTTGATGAGATCAGCACCGCGGGACAGGAGATCGTCTATCTCGCGTTCAAGGTCCGCAAGATCCGATACCTCGCCATTGAAAGGCCAGCAGTGTCCCTTTATGGAAGTGATAGGGCGACCCGCGA
>CAYLPL010000029.1:0-12204 GCA_964385545.1 uncultured Clostridia bacterium
GGATTCTTGATGTGGAGCGGAAGGGGATCGAACCCTCGACCTCATGAATGCCATTCATGCGCTCTCCCAGCTGAGCTACCGCCCCGATATTCACATTCTATTCTGATTTACGCGTCGCATATCCCATTATAAGAGCACCCCAAGGGGGCGTCAAGAAGTCTATTGCTCCTGAGAAGTAGAAGCAAGTTCCCTCTCTTCGGCATCTCCCCAGAGTCTCTCGAGACCGTAATACTCTCGTTCACGTGCGTCAAATACATTTACCATAATGTCACCGCAATCGATTAGAACCCAGCCGCTCGATGCAGTGCCTTCCACTCTTGCTCTGCCTTCGCCGATGCCTTTAACTGTCTGAACTACATTATCGACGATAGCATCTATGTGCACCGTGGAAGAACCGGTGCACATGACGAAGTAATCGGCGATCAGCGTCAGATCCCGCACATCGAGCACGACGAGATTCAGGGCCTTCCTCTCGTCACATGCGGCGGTGATCTTATCCAATTTCTCATCTATATCCAAAGTAGGGATGTCATCCTCCCTCTCTAACGAGCGATGCCTTCGTAATCCGCTCCAACGTACACCTGCAAGTCCCCGGGAAGCCTTTCTGCTTCATCCAGTCTCTCGCAATTCTCGCGGTACAGGGCCACCTCGGAGTTCTCTCCCAAAACAATCTTCAGGGTCCTGACGAAAACCTTGTCACTGATTCCCTCAGTTCCGCTTACCACTTTCGTAGTTTCATAGCGGGAATCCCCCACGTCGGGAGCCTGACCGACATGCACCACCTGGTAACCCAGATCCTCAATTCTCTCACTTACATCTTCTGCGGCTCCCGGAATACCTCCTCCATTATAGACGGCTATCTCGGGGCTATCCCTGTCATCGAGGGAGATTCCGAGTATCTCCCTTTCCACAAGCTCCTCGATCGCGGTCTCATCGGGTATCCAGTACGAAATACCATCGATATAACCGGCCTCGCCGGGAACCTTCTCCATCGATACGTCATCGAGCGACACCGATGCCATGGTCTTGGCAAGACTGACTATCCGAGCGGGTTTCATGTTCGTATCCACATTCGTAGCCACTCTCTCGGCGAGGGCTGGAATGCGAACGACACTATCTACTTTTAGCAGTTCCTGCAGGAGGCTCCTAAGAAACTTCTGTTGTCTATCGATTCTATCGATATCGGAGCCATCCTTACCTCGATAGCGAACGTACTTTAGAGCCGTTTCGCCATCCATACGCTGTGTTCCGGCGGAAATATCTATGTGCAAATCCTGTGTGGGATCTTCATAGTTCATATCCTTCTCCACGTCTATCGTTACCCCACCGACGACATCGATTACCTCGCGAAAAGCCTCGAAGTCGACGCGAACATAATAATGGATGGGTATGTTGAGAAACTCCTTTACCGTCTCGATCGACCTGCCCACTCCCCCGTAGGCGTGGGCATGATTGATCTTCTCCGGATAAGGCCGTTCCGGGATATTTACTCGTGTATCGCGGGGAATGAAAAGCAGATTCGATTCCCCCGTGAGGGGATCAAACGTGCCCAACACCATAGTATCGGACCTCGTCGGATTGCCGCTCCCGTTCTTCTCCTGGGGGTCGTCCAATCCCAAGATCAAGACGTGAATTCTGGAATCGGGTTCAGGCTCCGGGATTTCCATGGCCACGAGGGCCTCTTCTTCTTCGACTCCCGGACCGAGTCCATCGAGGAATGTGTACGCCGCCGTGAATACGAAAAGCCCCACAAAAAGCAGCGCCAAGAGCAATCCCAAAAGTACCCGCTTCCATCGCAGGGTATTCTGCGTCGAGTTCATGGTTGTCCTTTCATCATCGTTGGCCCGATATCTTCGGCGCTAAGCACGCACGCAACATTCTAACACATCGACGCGAATGTCTTCACGATGTTCCCCCAATTTACTTAGCGATCAGGAGAATGCTGATGGACATTCATCTCTAAGCGCGATACTCCGAATCCCGATAAAGTCCTTGTTCGTGAATGTATTCGGCCACCAAATCGGGTACCAGATACCGGATACTTTTCCCCTCCGCGACACGTCTTCTCAGGTCGGTGGAAGATATTGCCAAAGCAGGTACTTCGAGGGCAATGATCCGTTCGCGGTAGCGAGGGTCCAACCGTTGCCTAAAACGATTGAGCTCCCTGAGGGAATAACCCGGTCGCGTCGCCGCGATGAACCGGCATATTTCGAAAAGGCCTTCGGTATTATTCCACTCGGGAATCTGCAGTATTGCGTCGATGCCCGTAATGAAGTACAGATCAACCGAGGGCCCGTACTTCTCCCGGAAACTCCTCATGGTATCGATCGTGTAGGATAGCCCGGCTCGCTCAACTTCTATCGGGGAAACGCAAAAGTGCGGATTATCATCGGTTGCAAGGGAGGCCATCTTCAGGCGATGCTCGGCGGGCGTCACATCGTTGTCGCTCTTATGCGGTGGGTCGCCGGCGGGAACGAAGATCACCTCGGACAGATGAAAACTCTCGTAAGCGGATTCTGCCGCGACGAGGTGTCCGTAATGAATGGGATCAAACGTTCCCCCCATCACCCCGACGGAAAGAAGGGCTGAATTGCCATCATCCTCAGTACACCGTGTCCTTTTCATACTCAAACTCCACTTCCCCAACCCTGACGGAATCGCCCTCTTCAACCCCGGCCTCTTCCAATTTTTCATAGAGCCCTGAACGCCGTAGTCGGGCGTTTAGGTGCAGGATGGCCTCACGACTATCGAAGTCGGTCATGGCGATCCATCGATCGTACCGGGACGAGGTTACGATCCATATCCGTTCGTCATCATCCCATTCAATGGATATATCGTCGATATCTTCGGAGCGATATACACGGTAGCCCGAAGGCTTTGCACCCTCCTCATCGGCCCGCGCCCTGGCTTGTTCGAGTAAGAGGTAAGTCTCGGCCATCAATTCGGAAACCCCGCTACCCGTGGCGGCCGAAATCTTGCGAACCGCATAACCTCGCTCCGATATCGCTCGGGCGAAGCCATCCCAGGCCTCTCGGGAGCCGGTAAGATCGATCTTCGTGCCCACCACGATGCGCGGCCGCGAGTGTAGCCCGTGATCGTAAGCACGCAACTCTTCATCTATCTCCTCGAAGGCCTCGAGGGGATCCTTACCTGAAGGATCGGAAAGGTCCACAAGATGCAAAATCACCTGAGTTCGCTCCGCATGACGGAGAAACTCGGTACCCAAACCCACTCCCTTGTGGGCACCTTCGATTAGTCCGGGCAAATCCGCCACCACGAAAGAACGCTCATAATCGAGACTAACCACGCCCAGGTGGGGTTCCAACGTGGTGAAAGGATAATCCGCAACGCGGGGGCGGGCACTGGAGATCACCGAAAGCAGGGTGGACTTGCCGGCATTCGGATAGCCCACCAATCCAACGTCGGCGAGCAGCTTGAGTTCCAAACTGATCCAGACTTCGGCGCCAGGTTCTCCCTTTTCCCTAAAGGACGGGGCGCGATGCCGGTTACTCACGAACCGCGCATTCCCGCGACCCCCTCTCCCGCCGCGGGCAACGACCAGGCGTTGTCCATCTTCTATCATGTCTCCCAGTAGTCTCCCGCGATCGTCATACACAGCTGTACCCGGGGGTATCCGTATGAGCAGATCCTCCCCGGTCTTGCCGGTCCGATTCGCGGGTCCTCCCGATTGGCCATCCTGAGCGCGAAAATGACTTCTGTGTCGCAGCTCGGAAAGGGTCGAAAGTTGCGGGTCGACCACCAAAACTACATCCCCTCCAGCGCCCCCGTCGCCACCATCGGGACCACCTTTGGGGATGTGTTTCTCTCTCCGGAAAGAGACGATGCCGTGGCCGCCATCACCGCCCCGGACAAATATCCTGCCACGGTCGATGAACAAGCCTACTCCTCCACTCCGGCTTCAGTCGTTTTCGTCCGAAGCCGCGGCAACGGCTTCCTCAATAGGAAGTACATCAACAACCTTGCGCTTTCTGCCCTTGTTCCTGTATTGCACCGCACCACTTATCTTGGCAAAAAGGGTATCATCGCCACCGATACCGACGTTATTGCCGGGATGGATGCGCGTGCCGCGCTGACGCACCAGGATACTGCCCGCCTTGACGCTTTCTCCTCCGTACGCCTTAACACCGAGATATTGAGCGTTACTGTCTCGCCCGTTCCGGGAGCTACCTCCCGCCTTCTTGTGGGCGAACAACTGAAGATCTATGCGCATGGGATTCACCTCCCCCTTTCGTTCGAATACAACACCCGCAAACTTAACCTGTCGGGATACTGCGAGGCCACGTCTTCCAAGGATAAATAGACGGTCTCCAATAGTACGCGGACTTCGTTGCGCCGGGCCGTAGCTAAGTCCAGTTTGACATTCAAAGAACCCCTGGAGCGACCCCATTCGACCTCGGAACCCACTACCTGCGTAATCCCGATTATGGCGGCCTGAGAAAGGGCCGATACGGCGGCACAAACTATGTCACGGCCCGCCCGCTCCAGATCCGCATGACCCTCGATGCAAAAGCCCAGCCAGTGCCTCTCCGAACCGGAACTATCGGCGGTGAAGACGGCAGAAATCACGGCTATCAGCCGGCCGCCTGGGCGTCAATCTCCTGTATTTCGATCTCGGTGTAGTGCTGGCGGTGCCCCCGCAATTTGCGGTAACGCACCTTGGGTTTATACTTGAAAACTGTAACCTTCTTGCGCCTACCGCGATTGAGTACGCGCCCGATAACCCGAGCCCCATCTATTGTAGGGCGACCCACCAGGGTTTCCCCACCAATCTGGGCGGCGAGCACTTTGTCAAACTCCACGGTATCGCCCTCATTCCCGGGGAGAAGCTCGACACGGATGACGTCTCCGGGACTCACCCGATACTGTTTGCCCCCCGTCGCTATGACGGCGTAATCGTTCAAAACCCTCACCTCTCAACCGTTACTGGTGGGGATACGCGAAAGGTGCCGTTCCCCAAAGCCCTGCGCCGGTATTTGGACGCAGGACGAAGTTTATTCTAGCACGCAGTTACGAAGATGGTCAAAGGGTACTCATCCGCGCCCTGGCGATGTGAGAACCCGGGGTAAAGCCTCAGATCACCCGCGCCTTGGCATAGGTTCGATAGGCTTTAACTATTTCCACTTCCACTTCCTGCCCGACGGAGTTACCGGCGGAATCAATGTCCAAAACGTAACCCTCGATGCGCGCGATACCATCCCTGGGATTCGATGCGTGCGGCTCTTCAACCGTTACCCTTATTACATCACCGGGCTTAACTGGCAAAGCCTTATCTTCCACTTCCCGCTTATCGCCCATGGCGACAACGTCCATATCTTCAAGATGCATAGTCTCGGAACCGCGCACATAGACGGACTTACCCAGTTCCGACTCCAGCTTCCTGAGATTGCTGCCGCCCGCGCCGATCAATACCGCGGCGACGCTCGGGTGGACTTCCACGAGAAGCGCCTCCGCCTCCGAATTCCTCAGGGCTTCGCGAATGTCATTTCGGACCTTGCGACTCATGGTAAGCTCCGACATGACCCGCCCCGTGCCACCGCAATAGGGACAGGGCTTCAGCATGTATTCGTCCAGACTTTGTCGCCCCTTCTTGCGCGTCATCTCCACCAATCCGAGATGAGTTATCCCAAGCACCGTAGCCCGCGTCTTATCCCGGGCCAGGGCCTTCTCCAAAGCCTCCACAACATTGTCTCGATGCTTGGGGGATTCCATATCGATGAAGTCGATCACTATGATGCCGCCAATGTCGCGCAATCTCAGCTGACGACCGATCTCTTCGGCCGCCTCCAGGTTGGTACGATATACCGTTTCTTCTAAATCCTTTTTGCCGACGTACCGACCAGTATTGACGTCAATAACCGTCAATGCCTCGGTGCGGTCGATGACAATGTGTCCTCCGCAATCCAGCCAAACCCTGCGACCTAGCACCTTCTCCAACTCTTCTTCGAGGTCACGTTCCTCGAGGATGCCGCGTTCTCCGCGGAACCATTTTACCCGCTTGCGGGTGCCCGGGGCCATTACGTCTACAAGCTGCAAGATTCTTTGGTACTCCGTCTGATCGTCGACGGTGATTTGTTCCACCGTTTTGTCGAGATTGTCGCGGAGTACCTGGTATATGACTCCCATATCCCTATGGAGAAGGGCGGGGGCCTTGGCCTTTTGGCTCTTCCTTTGGATATCCCTCCACTGTCTTAGGAGGAAGTCGAGATCCCTCTTAATATCATCCTCTTCGGCACCCTCAGCCACAGTTCTCACTATTAGGCCGCAGTCCGCCGGTTTGATGTCGCGGGCAATTCTCTTAAGGCGGCCCCGTTCTTTGTCGTCCCCGATTCGGCGCGACACACCGACGTAATCCACTGCCGGCATCAAGACGAGATATCTGCCCGGGAGGGTCACGTTCCTGGTAATTCTCGCCCCCTTCTTCCCCACGGGATCCTTGACTATTTGCACCATGACCTCCTGGCCCGGCCTCACCAGCTTATTGATGGCCGCACGTTTCGCGTTCTTGGGGAGGTTGTCTTCCTCCGCGGGTCGAACGGGATAAGCATCATCGACATAAAGGAATGCGTTGCGTTCCAAGCCGAGGTCTACGAAACACGCCTCCATCCCTGGAAGCACGTTTTCCACCTTACCGAGATAGATATTCCCCACGAATCGCTGCGACAGAGGCCTCTCCATGTACAGTTCGACGATCTCCCCGTCTTCGAGGATGACTACGCGAACATCGTCCTGGTCCACACTTACCAGGATTTCCTTTTTCATCTGAATTCATCTCCCAAAAATCATAAAACGTGATCAAAGGTTCCAGGGGGACAACACCTTTTCGTCCTCCCTGCGGTAAACATCCACCTTCCTGGTGGTAATCTTTACGCCACGAGGCGGAGTAGACTCGAGAAACTCCAAAAGTACACTCGAAAACTCGCTCGCCCGGATCCCGCTCTCCCCACCCAGGGCCAAATCGACCAATAGTCCCGCTCCCGAGGGGGCAACTGAATACACCGAACTGACCTCGAGTACTCCGGGCCGAAGGTTTATTTCACGATCGGGTTTGTTGCGGCGATGACGGGTGATCCAAAGATCCCCGCTTTGCAGCATCCGCGACCGCGCCGCTTCAATGTCTTCGGGCGATACTCCCTCAAAACGAAACTCGTATCGACAAGCGTTGATCCGCGACGCCAAACTCGGCCGCTCCATGTCGATGTCACGACATTCGCGCACCTCCACGCCGACAGGTAAGACTCGTGCAACGTAATTCTTCACGCGAGAGCCGGTCAGTCTCTCCTCGAAATAGATGTCAACATACTCGGCCTCACTGGCCATACCCACCGGTCTCGCCGTGGCAAAGGCGAGCCTAACGTGCGGATTGTACCCCTGGCTGTAGGCAATGGGGAGACCGGATCTCCGCAACGCTCGGGTCAGGAGGCGAAGAAACTCGAGATGGGAAATCCACCGGAGTCGATCCCTAAATGCCATTCGGCAACGCACCCTACCCCTTGGTTCCGAGGACATCGGGGAAGATCACCTCGTTACCTATGCTATCGGAACAAACCCCGCAAAGGGAGCACGGATTCCACCGGCAATCCGGGGTAGTCTCGCCCGAGAAGGCCCGTTCCCTCTCCAGTGCCAGGAAGTCCCGGGACACCCGCGTATCCATGTGATCCCAGGGGAGGGGCGCGTCTATCCGTCTCCCTCCCACATAATGCTCCGGATCGACATCCGTTTCCCGAAAAGCCCTTTCCCAGATTTCCGCATCGAAGTGTTCCGTCCAGCCCTCCAGGCGGGCACCGAGGGCATGGGCCTTAGCGATAACGGGAGCGAGTCTTCTATCCCCACGGGACAAAACCGCCTCGATCCTGCTGCTTTCGGGGTCGTGATAGGAAAGCTTTACTCCCTTTCGCGGCAACCAATCCCTGAGGCTCCGCACCCGACGGCGGAATTCCTCCCGCGGAATCTGCGGTTCCCATTGAAAGGGAGTGTGCGGTTTGGGGATAAAACAGGCCACGCTCAAGTTCAGCCGCAGGGGGCGTCGGGACGAACCCTCCTCCGAAAACAAATCCCGGGCTCTATGGACCATGTCTGCTATTCCGCGGACGTCCTTTTCGGTTTCCGTGGGCAATCCGATCATGAAATAAAGCTTCAAAGTATCGCATCCCGCGCCAAAGGCGGTGCGAAGTGCCGACTCGAAGTCCTCCTCGGTAACGCCCTTGTTGATCACGTCCCGAAGAGACTGCGTTCCGGCCTCCGGGGCGAGGGTTACGCCAGTCTTGCGAACTTCGCGGATATGCCCGGCCAATTCTACCGAGAAATCGTCCACCCGAAGCGACGGCAGGGAGATACTGGTATTCTCGGGGCTCAGTTCTTCACTCAATCGCGCCGTGGTCGGGGCTATTGCCGAATAATCCGAACTCGACAGCGAAACCAGCGAAACCTCCTCGTATCCCGTATTGGAGAGAATATCCCGGGTCACCCGCTGGACCTTCTCGGGTGAGCGCTCCCTCACGGGTCTGTAGATCATCCCCGGCATACAGAACCTGCAACCGCGGGTACAGCCCCGGAAGATCTCCACTACAGCCCTGTCGTGTACCGCCTCGACATAGGGCACTATCGGGCGCGTGGGTACCAGTGCATCATCCAAATCGGGTACGATTCGCCTTTGAACCCGCGGAGGAAATCCCGGGAGCACTTCCATGCCGCCAAATTCGCCATCGTCCGAATAGGTGGGCTCGTACGCGTAGGGTACGTAGATACCCTCGATGTCCACGACCGAACGAAGGAAGGCCTCCCGACCGCCCTCCCTGCCCCCATCTCGCCAGCTTTGGAACATGTCCACCAATTCGGGTACGGCTTCCTCGCCATCGCCCAGTAGGAACATGTCGAAAAACGGAGCCACGGGTTCCGGATTGGCCGCGCAGGGTCCTCCCCCGATAACAAAGGGATCCCCTTCGTCTCGCTCGCGAGCCCGCAACGGGATTTCACCGAGTTCCAAAAGGTTTAGGACGTTGGTGTAGGTCAGCTCATACTGGAGGGTAATCCCGAGGAAATCAAAATCCCGAATCGGAGTCCGGGATTCTAAAGAAAACAGGGGGATCCCCGCTTCCCTCAGTTCACGCTCCATATCCAAATCGGGGCTGTACACCCGTTCCGCCAGGGCTCGCGGTAGTGAATTAATCACCGAATAAAGGATCGATAGGCCCAAATGCGAGGTGCCCACCTCGTAAAGATCGGGGTAGGACAGCACCATCTTCACCGAGCACCGGTCCCAGCGCGGTAAAACCGCGTTCAACTCGTCCCCGATGTATCGAGCGGGTCGCCGGACCCGCGGCAGGATGTCTTCAATGATTTGATCGAGCTTCCCTGACACTTTCAAGCACTCCCGAAATCAAACGATCTGTAACCCTCGCTGCAACAATTATAACCGAAGTGCCACTCGCCCCAAACTACGGTGCGCCCACCTCGGCCGATCCTTTCCATCAGATGGAGCTGGTATAGGATTTGTTAAAGCTCAAGCCCGTGGCATCTCCGCTTCTTATCCGCACGTTGATCGTCAGACCAATCGCCACCATGTCGGCAAAGAGGGCGCTGCGACCGTAACTGATAAAGGGAAGGGGGAGCCCGGTAACCGGCATGAGCCCCAGGGTCATGCCGACGTTCACCAAGATGTGAAAGAAAAGCATACCTACTGCGCCGGTAACCAGGGCCGCCCCGAAGGCATCATCCGAAGCTGCCGCCGTGGACAACATGCGCAAAAGCAAAACCAAGAACATCACGAGCAGGACGGAAGTTCCCACGAAACCCGTCTGCTCCGCCAGGGATGAAAAGACGAAGTCCGTGTGCTGCTCGGGCAAGAAAGTGAGCGGGGCGGCCGATCCCCGAAACAGACCGTTACCGAAGACCTGCCCGGACCCGATGGCAATCAAAGATTGCTGCAACTGATAACCGGCGCCAGTAGGATCGAGCGAGGGATCTACAAAGGAGACCAGGCGATTGACCATGTGCGGCCGAAGGAAAGGCACATCAATACCGTAGCGTAGATTAGCCACGATGGCCCCACCTGCCGCTAACAAGGCGGCCGCGACTACGGCGAGAAGACGCCATGGGCTGAAACCCGTGATGTACAATTCTCCGAACAGTATGGCCGCGAAGACCAAAGCGGTCCCCAGATCCGGCTGCGCCAGAACCAACACGGCGGGAATTCCCACGTGCACAACGGCCCAAAGGAGATCCATCCAGGTGCGGGGATTGTCTTCATCCTCGACGTCCCGACGAGTCAGCTGGTGGGCGATAGTTACCATTACGACTATCTTGGCAAACTCCGAAGGCTGTACCGTCTGAGAGCCGATTAGCAGCCAGCGTCTCGCACCACCCGCAACCACCCCGAAGCTCATCACCGCCGCCAGCGATCCCACCATTGCCAAATACAGGGGCAAAGCGAGACTTCTCAGCCAGCGGTAATCCACCGCCGCAGTGATGATCATTACGGCGAATGAAATGCCGATCCACGTCGCCTGACGGCGGACGAGGTCGGATCTCAGCGCTTCCTGCAAACTAGACGTGTGGATTCCCGCGTATATGAGCAGCCCGAACAGGCAAAGACCCAAAACGCTGAGGATCAAGATCCAGTCGATCCTGCGGAAAAGCGACACGGGCTTTCTCATGTCACACCCCTACTCTACCTACTCCTGCGCTCCCGTTTCATTCCTACTATGGGTATGCTGGCGATCAACTCCCGTTGATCATTCCGCTCCGTCAACTCTACGTTGATATTTGCCTCATCGATTTCCACATATCCCGAAATCACCTTGATAAGGTCGTCTTTGAGCTGACCCAAAAGGGCCGGCGGGAGTTTCATCCGATCGTGACTGAGTACCAGCTGCAGCCTCTCCTTGGCGACGTGTTTGCTGCCGCGATCGCGGCCGAAGAGACGGCTAAGAAAGCCCATAATGAATCCTCCTCATCGTCCGCGAATTCCCAAAAGATATCCGAGCCTTCTCCAAAAACCCTCGGAACTCTCCATCTTCATAAACGGTACTTCGTCTCCGGTGATTCTCCGCGCGATGTTCTTGAAGCCCCGTCCCGCCTTCGACGAAGAATCCCCGACAACCGGTATGCCCCGGTTGGTACCGACGACGATACTGTCGTCTTCGGGTATGACGCCCAAAAGTTCAACTGCCAGGATCTCCACGATATCGTCGATACTCATCATATCACCGCTTCGGACCATACCCGGGCGAATGCGATTCACCACCAGTTGCGGCCGCGCAAGCTCCTCGGCCTCCAAAAGTCCAATGATCCGATCGGCATCGCGTACCGCCGATACCTCGGGAGTGGTAACGATGATGGCTCTGTCCGCACCGGCTATGGCATTGCGAAAACCCTGCTCTATGCCGGCGGGCGAATCCACCAGGATGTAATCGAAATACTCCGCCTTACCCGATTCGGTGGCGACGTTGAGTTCTTTCAATTGCCGGGTCACATCCCGCATCTGTTCCGGGTTAACCGCACTCTTGTCCCGCGTCTGCGCGGCGGGAAGCAGATAGAGCCCGGGATGGTGCTTATCCCTGATCAGCGCCTGCTTCATACGGCAAAACCCTTCGACGACATCGACCAGATCATATACAATGCGGTTCTCCAGTCCCAAGACCACATCCAAATTCCTGAGACCGATATCGGCGTCGACCAATACTACGCGATAGCCGAGACCCGCCAAAGCTGCACCAATATTGGCGGTCGTCGTGGTCTTGCCGACCCCGCCTTTGCCTGAAGTGATTACCAAAGTCTCTCCCAATTTGGTTCCCGGTATACTGTGACGGCTCGAGCCGTCGGCCCGTCACCGGGGTTCCCTCACTCTCCTTTAGCCGATGATTTGGTGGCGATGCCACCCGTGGCCACGGGCCCGAATGTCCTTCGACGAGTCCGCAAGATGGACATTCGCGAAACATCCATAAGGGTTCTTTGAACCTTTCCTGTCTCCTAGGGCAGAAGTTCCGCAGGTTCGGGTTCCCGCCAGAACCCGAAGTACTCTTCCACCAGCAGGCGCGCAATCGGGGCCCCGGCCAAAGACCCGCCTCCGCCGTGATTGACGACCACCGCCATGGCAATCTCGGGATCGTCGGCGGGAGCGTACGCCACGAACCATCCGTGGCTGTCCTTTCTCCAGGTACCCCCTCCCACTTCCGCCGTCCCCGT